>DAIQRD010000177.1:0-2198 GCA_036786445.1 Bacillota bacterium | reverse complement strand
AAAAAGACTTGCTCCAGTAGCTTGGTCGTGGCGCTGCCACCGCTACCATGGGCCAGTTGAATGAACTCTATACTCATGCAATATGCTGTAGCTTCGTTCCGGGTCTGAGGGGGAAGCCACAGCTATCACCTCGTTTCTTCGCTGGCTTGAACCGGAAGTGGGTCAAGAACTGGAAAGTAGAAATGGGCAGCACAGGTGCCTTCCTGAGAGACCATGCAAGGTCCTAGGGGTCGTTGTGGGGTGCAGTCCTTGGCGAAATGAATGCAAGCTTCAGGTTGGCTTTTTCCCAGGATCACAAGATGGCAAAGGCATTGGGAAGAGACTTCACTACGCCCAGCGGTGGTCGGTGGCGCCATGGCAAATCTTCGCAGTTCATGGACAAGTCTATAGCCAGTCTCTGGTACAGTCCCTAGCCCTCGCCATTGGGCTGGGGCCGGGGTAAAGCTGGCTTCCACAAGAGATTTGGCAGCCTGGTTACCTTCTGCTGTGACCACCCTGGGATAGGCATTGCTTACTTGGGCTATGCCGGTGTTGACCTGATTGACCAGATTCAGTAACCCCATGAGCATATCCACTGGTTCAAAGCCAGAGATGGCACACGGAAGTCCCAGCTCTTGGGGGAGAAAGGCGAAAACTCGACTGCCTGTGATGGCAGCTACATGGCCTGGACCTAGTAGCCCATCAGGTTTTGCCTGGCCAAACAAGTGGCCTAAGGCCGGTATTAGTCTTTTGAGCAGTAGTGCCACACTAAAATTACTAAGGCCCAGTCCATGGGCGGATTGTAGAGTGGCGGCTACTGCCGGAGCGGTGGTCTCAAAGCCAAGGGCTACAAGGATTACCCGGCGGGAGGGCTGCGAAAGAGCTATGTCTAGAGCCTTGAGGGGTGACAGCACCACCTGGATATCAGTACCCTGACTACGCATCTCCGCCAGGGAGCCGTTGTTGCCTGGGATTCGCATGAGATCCCCAAAAGTTACCAGTGTATGTTGCCGTTCTCTTGCCAGTTCTATGGCCCAGTCAATATCCATCTGGTCAGTAACGCAAACGGGGCAGCCGGGGCCTGCGACAAGAGAAAGGTTCTGGGGAAGCAGTGCAGCGAGGCCGTGGCGGCGGTAGTTCCAGGTGTGTGTCCCGCAAATCTGCATGATTTCTATCTTGTCGCGGATGGCAGTATCCATGGCATGCACTAGCTGCTCCACTAGCTGGGGGGAACGGTAGGTAGTGAGAGCTTGCCAGGAGTCTATCATGGCCCAACCTCCCCATTTGGCAGTAGAGCCTGCCAAGTCTGCATAATGAAGTCTGCATCCTCGGGTTGCACTTTTCCCAGGGCGAAGCCCACATGGACGAGGACTAGATCCCCTACTTTCACAGAAGGTATCAGGCGGATATCGATCTCTTCCTGACAACCGAAGGCTTTGACCAATGCCCTAGTGCCCTCTATCCTTTCCACTCTAGCCGGTACAGCAAGACACACTAATTATTCCCTCCCTGCCCAAGCTTGGCCCCGGTGATGATGACCTGGCCAAATCCGATGCATTCATCTCCAGGGGAGAGCTGCTTATGGGAAATAACGTCCAGTCCCACCTGATCGAGGAGCATCTTTGTCCAGTAGTGTAGGAGCTGGTTTTGCCAGACACCACCACTCATGGCAACAACCAGCGTATTCAGCTCTTGGCAAATTGCTATGGTGTTTATTGCTGTGATCTGGGCGATGGTGCGATGAAAGCGAGCGGCGATCTCGCTTACGTCGGTACCCCTGGCCAGATCTGCAACTATGTAGTGGATTAGGGGAGTCAGCTGTATGGATTGGGGTAGATGCTCGAGCCCATGTGGCTCCTCACTTATTTCATAAGGCTTGACAGTGTCTAGCCCTAGCTTTCTGACATTTCGCCACGCCGCATTTTCCAGGAGAATGGCGGGTTGCCCTGTATAGCTAGCTTCAAAGCATAGACCCAAAAGAGCCGCTACACCGTCGAAGAGACGACCCATACTGGAAGTCTGCAGCCAGGCAGTTTGGACCTTGTCCCATATATTGAGCAATCGGTAGGCATTTTCCCTGATGGCTGGGGGAAGGCGTTCCAAGAAAAGCCCCAAGACGTTGCCCAGGCTGTCTTCACATGGATTTCCCTCAGTGGCAGCTATTAGATAGCTGAGAGCCATGCGCCAGGGTTGGTGGATGGCCAGATCATTCCCTGGCA
>DAIQRD010000047.1:0-17038 GCA_036786445.1 Bacillota bacterium | reverse complement strand
GGCTTGACCTGAACAACTGCCATGTTAACCCTCCTAGTACAGTTAATGCCTTGCAGTTAGTATATACCCCTTCGGGCATGAATCTAATAGTCGCTTGGCTTTATCTTTGCTAAATCCTCTATATGGGAGGGATACGCTCCCGCTTTAGCAGGAAATATGAGCCGGGCGGTGAAAAGGAAACCTATCCCAGCCCTAGAGGAGATTCTGGGGAACAAGGCAAAAGGAGGGCTATTACTATGGAGAAATGGGAATGCACCGTCTGTGGGTATGTCTATGATCCTGCCGAAGAGGACGGAGTTGCCTTCGAGGAGCTACCTGACGACTGGACCTGTCCCATCTGCGGAGTGGGTAAAGAGGACTTCGTGCTCTTAGAAGACTAGTCCGAGTAAAGAGTCCCCGGCAGCACTAGCAGTCGGGGACTTACTATTTCATCGGGACCTTTTGGGCTCCCGCAAAGCGTTCATCTCTACCAGTATGACATCGATGCCGATCAATAGAACCTTGTCCCAAGGGATGATTATGTCTCCCCGCCGAAACATGCCTAAAAAACCCCCGACTTCAGTAAGAATCAAGGCGTTTATTTTACCGGTGGCTAGATCAATATCTAGGTCTGTGATATTACCTAGCCTTTGCCCATCCACAGTATTAATGACATCTAACACCCATAGCTCCGATGTCTTGACTAGCAACAATCCCACCCCCCGGACACCCGATACCATTACATTATATGTGCCAATGGGGGCAAATGTACTGCTGCCGAAACCCCTTACTGTGGCAGAAACCTTTCAACAGGCAATTGAGCTGTGGAGAGAAAACGTAATCCCCAACCATTGCCCAAGAACGATGCCACCTTCTCGCCATACTCCTTGTATATACCATCCAGGTATTTGAGGCGCCAGTGCACCACCGTCTGCTGCGTTTGGCTTGTGCTGCTTGGTTCACGGACGACTGGTTCCGTTCCTGTGGCTTCCATAAGGCACAACGGTGGAAAGAGCACACACCACCAATTGCGACCCTGACCCTCACCGATGACCACCTGCATCGCGTGGTAATCCCCCGCTGGCACCGTCAGCGGGCCGTAGGTTCTTTCGGGGAAATCGTATCTACCCAATTTGATCTCAATTGGGTAACTCTTACCGGCCTTATGCACAACGTCCTCAGCTATGGAGCGCACCACAGCTTCATTGTCAACCAGTTCCTGCCAAGCCTCTGCTTTAGTGCTACTACCTGCAAACAAATGATGGGTCTGGGCTATGATGGCATCCCGCACCTGCAATTTCAAATCCTGATCACTGGACAAATCGCTATTAGCCAATATATGCAGTCTAATCAGACTCTCTGTATTATAGGCTTCTTCCACAGGCAACACATTACTGGTCACCTGTGTGCCCAATAAACCAAAAAGCAATGCCACTGCCAGTATGATACTGGAAATGAATACACGACTCAGCAGTGTTCGTGCTGTCATCTGTGCCACCTCCCGCGGATATCTATCCTACTGTATACTCCACACCTGATCACTGGTTGATTGATTCGGCTTCATTCATAGTCATGTGGCGGCGTAGGTGCTTAAGGGCTGCTTTTTCCAGACGGGATACTTGGGCCTGGGAGATACCAATCTCATCTGCCACTTCCATCTGTGTCCGTCCGTCAAAGAACCGCATATTGAGGATCATTCTTTCCCTGTCTCCCAATTTGCCCATGGCCTCTCTGATGGAGATACCCTCTAGCCAGGTGACATCCTCGTTTTTCTCATCACTAATTTGGTCCATGACAAAGATCGGGTCCCCCCCATCATGATATATGGGCTCAAAGAGAGAAACCGGTTCTTGTATGGCATCGAGGGCATAGACTATCTCTTCCCGAGGGATCTTTAGTACATCGGCGATCTGACCAATGGTAGGCTCCCGGGAGTGCTTGGCCACCAGAGAGTCCCGGACCTGTAAAGCCTTATAAGCTACATCCCGCAAGGAGCGAGAAACGCGAATTGGGTTGTTGTCCCTTAGATAGCGGCGAATTTCGCCAATGATCATGGGAACAGCGTATGTGGAGAATTTGACATTCTGACCCAAATCGAAATTGTCAATGGCTTTCATCAATCCGATACAGCCAACTTGAAACAAATCATCAACAGGCTCGCCCCGATTATTGAAGCGTTGGATTACACTCAATACGAGCCGGAGATTGCCTTGAATAAGCTGTCTGCGAGCTGATACATCGCCATCCCGCATGGCCCGTAAGAGCCCTCTCATTTTCTCATTGGAGAGGACAGGTAACTTCGATGTATTGACACCACAAATCTCTACTTTGCTCAAACCGTTCTCCCCCTATGCAGTCAGCCGTCTGTATAATTCAGTATTGCCAGGGGTTTGCGGTTTTATTCTAGATGAGTCCGGTGATTGCTAATTATCTTATGAATCATAGAAGGAACTGGTAAGTTTGTTCAGTAGTATCTAGAAGAGGTCAACAAGGCGAGGTGATGCTAGTGGGATTTGACTATATCGTGTATGTAGATGTACTGGTGCTCTTGCTAGCTGCCAATTTCATCTGCGATTACCTATTGCTTTGGGCGACTGCCGCCGTGACTTTGGCTAAGACCACTTGGCAACGCATCTCTTTAGGGGCAGCACTGGGTACATTCCACTTTCTTCTAGTGTACCTAGCTAACTTGCGTATCATACCCTACTATGGATTCTGGCGATCTATACCTACTATACTAGGAATAACACTAATGATGCTTGGGATCGCGTTCCACCCCGTGGTGATCCGCCGCATGGCTACTCTATTTCTGCATTTTACCGCCATAGGTTTTGGCTCAGGCGGCCTTGGTCTAGCTGCAGCTTATCTGTTGGGGACCCCAACTAATCCCAATACTTGGCTGGGACTTTTGGTTGCGATGGCAGCGATCTTGATAATCGCGGAATTGGGGTGGGGCGTTGTTCAGCACAGGATGCTTAGGCAAATCTACCAGCTGCCTGTAAACATCCATTTTGGTCACAACCACGTGCGCATTATCGGTCTTATCGATACAGGTAACCATCTAACCGACCCTTTGACAGGGGCTCCGGTAATCATCTTGGAGCAGAGTCTATTATCAGAACTATTACCCGAAGATCTGGCCATGAGTATTCCACAACTGGTAAAAGGGGACCAGAATGCCCTGCAAAGACTTCTGGCATCACAATGGTCTAGTCGTTTCCGTGTCATCCCCTACTCCTCCCTAGGAGATAACAACGGCATGCTAATAGGCTTTCGGCCTGACATGATCACTCTGGAAGTCTCGGGGCAATGTGTGCCGACAGCAGATGCCATCGTCGCCCTTTGCGATCATGGGCTTGATCCGGCAGGAGAATACCAAGCACTCATACCCCCCACCATCGTCCAAGGTACATTAGCCACCTTTTCATCTCCGGTAGTCACCCCGGCGGCTTTAGGAGGAGAGCGGCAGTGAAACACAGATGGATCCACCTAGTTCTAAATCTACGCCTCACGGTTTTCCATTTCTGCCAAAGATTGGGATTGAGACCAGCAAGAGTCTACTATATCGGCAGCAATGAGGTGCTACCACCACCTTTAGAGGCTGAGGAAGAAAGCCAGTTGCTTCAGAGATTAGGCGCTGGAGATGGTGGAGTCAAGAGCACCCTCATCGAGCGCAATCTGCGACTGGTGGTGTATATAGCCCGTAAATTCGAGAGCTCGGGAGTGGGAATTGAGGATCTCATTTCCATAGGATCCATTGGTCTCATAAAAGCGGTCAATACTTTTGATCCAGGTCGAAATGTGAAGCTGGCCACCTATGCGTCCAAGTGCATAGACAACGAAATCCGCATGTTCCTACGGCGCAACAACAAGACCAGAGCAGAGGTCTCGTTGGAAGAACCTCTCCACACTGATTATGATGGCAACGAGATCGGGTGGATTGATATTCTAGGTATAGAAAGCAACGTAACCAAAGGAATAGAAGAGGAAGTCGACCGATCATTGCTAGTTGGAGCACTCAAGCGATTAAGTCCCCGTGAAACCAGGATCATGAAGCTGCGCTTCGGGCTAGAAGACGGAGTCGAAAAAACTCAAAAAGAGGTAGCTGATTGCCTGGGCATATCGCAATCATATATCTCCCGTCTGGAAAAACGCATACTAAAAAAACTGAGGCGGGAGATCAAAAAACTCGAATAATCCAGCCTAGATTGCTCTCCAGACCTTCCCGCCTAAGCAATGGTGTATTGACTTGCTACCGCCTATTTCCGGCGCAAAAAAGCAGGTATGTCCAAGTCATCGGTGGCAAAAGGTTTGATATCAAAATCATCTTTGCCAGTCTGACGGTTCGCCTGTCCCGGTTTTGACCCAGGTCGTTCATCAAACCCAGTGGCTATTACAGTCACCCGGATTTCATCTTTGATGCCTTCGTCAATCACCGCTCCAAAGATGATGTTAGCATCAGCATCGGCTGCTGCTGCAATAAGCTCTGCTGCCTCATTGACTTCAAAAAGGCCCAGCGAAGAATTGCCTGTAATATTCAGTAAAATACCCTTGGCGCCCTCTATTGAAGCCTCCAACAACGGGCTAGAAATAGCCATATTGGCAGCTTTGGCCGCCCTGTTTTCACCGCTTGCATAACCAAGTCCCATTAAGGCAGACCCTGCATTAGTCATGATGGTGCGCACATCAGCAAAATCCAGATTGATTAGGCCAGGGACAGTGATCAAATTGGAGATTCCCCGCACACCATGGAGCAATACATCATCTGCCATACGGAAAGCTTCAATAATCGATGTTTTCTTCTCCGCCACTTGTAGCAAGCGGTCATTTGGTATAGTAATCAACGTATCTACTTTTTCCTTCAAGGCGGCAATGCCTTCTTCGGCTTGTTTCATCCGACGTTTGCCCTCAAAAGAAAAGGGTTTGGTGACAACGCCCACGGTCAGAGCCGCTACCTCCCGGGCAATCTCGGCCACAATGGGCGCCCCCCCGGTACCGGTCCCACCACCCATACCTGCTGTAATAAACACCATATCCGCACCAGCCAAAAGGGCCTTAACTTCATCGCGACTTTCTTCTGCTGCTTTCTGACCGATATCGGGATTAGAACCAGCTCCCAAACCCCTGGTCAGCTTTTCTCCCATTTGGATCTTATGGCTGGCGTTCGACAGCAGTAAGGATTGAGCATCGGTATTTAGAGCAATAAACTGCACTCCCTGCAATTCGGCCTCAATCATGCGGTTGACAGCGTTGTTGCCGCCCCCACCAACCCCTACCACCTTTATGTTGGCAAATTGTCCAGTCTCCATATCGAATTCGAACATGTCCCTCTCTACCTCCCACCAACCGGAACCCACCGGCATGTCCACTGCTAAAATCTAAGCCAAGTTCGTACCTTCTGCCATGAAACATCCACCGTTCTGGGTTTCCTCGGATATCCCGCTGACTTAGCCAGCCCATCCGCCTGGTGCAGAACTAATCCTACACCCACCGCTGAGCTTGGGCTTTGCCAAGCCTCGGGCAAACCGGCAACATCCACTGGTAGTACCACCTCTACGGGTAAGCCCATGATGCTAGCACCAAGATCTGCGAACCCAGGGATCAGCGCTCCTCCACCCACCAACTTTATACCAGCAGGCCAGCTACGACCAGCACCGGCATTGGCCACCCCGGTCCTAATCAACTGCCAGATCTCTTCAGCTCTGGCCTTGAAAATCCCATTATAGTCATCCAGCATCTCCCAGCTGCCCTCTGGCGCTTTCCCTCCAGCACCCTTTCTCTCAGGTGCCGGATTATACCCCAATTCACGTACTAAGCGCTCTGCTTCGCCCCGTGGGACATGCAAACCCACAGTCAAGTCGTGGGTCAAGTTCTCCGTTCCCACAGGCAAGCATCCCATATGCTGAAGCTGAGAGTCTCGAAAGAGCGCAAGATCAGTCAAGCCTGCGCCAAGATCAACCAAGACGGCTCCCACAGCCCTCTGGCTGGGAGTCAGTGCCAGATCAGCAGCGGCAAGGCACTGCATCATCACCTCTTTGGCTTTAACTCCCGCTTGGTTCATACACTGCAAATAACTCTCTAACGCGGGTAGGGCGGCAGTCATGAACTGGACGTTTACCTCCAGGCGCCTAGCCACCAGCCCCAATGGTTCCCCCTCAATGGGGTTGCCATCCACAGCAAAACCCCGTACCGCGTGATGAATTATCCGTCGGCCCGGCGGAACCACTGTGGCTTTAGCCGCCTCTAAAACTCGATCTACATCCTCCGCCTGCACTTTGTGATTAGACCTTGCGATGGTGATGGACCCTGTTGCAGCAAAAGCCGAGGAGTAAACTCCGGGTATTCCTACCAATGGCTGTGGCATCGGCATCATGGCCATCCTCTCTGCCTTGATCACAGCCTCCGTCACTGCCTTGGTAACCGATTCTTGATCATCGATTACTCCCCTACGCAAGCCATTGTGGGACCCTGTACCGACCCCCATAATCCGACATACGCCTTGACCGCCAACTGCGGCGATAACCGCGGCAACCTTAGACGTACCTAGATCCAAGCCTGCTACTATGTGTTCCTCCGCCGAGTGAACTGGTCCCAAGACTCTCCACCTTTGCTTTCTAATTCCACAGTATGGGTAGATTCCCTTTTTCATCGAGAAGTTTTCCCATACTCAGGGTAGTTTTCGAACCACTGGCCGATTTGGGTTCGAAACATCGACCAACATATGTGCCGGTGATGGAGTTGAGCCGAGCCGGGGCAAAAAAGCAGCCACAACCTGGAGCTTTTCCAATATCTGCCCAGGGCCACCTAAGTAGAATTCCACCAGATCTCGACTGACTAGCCGCAAACCGTCTCGTTCCTCAACATTAACCTCTGAAATCTGGTCTCTAATCCCCGCCGGTAAACCCCCAAGTATGCTTGTGGCTATTACCAATTCCCCAAGGTTCTTCCTGCCAATTGCCAGCAGACTAGCATCAGCGCCTGTAATAACAGGCAAGTTAACGCCGGCTATATCTACTCGACCCAACACGGTGCCATCGGCGGCTACCCCCCAGAACTCGGAGCCTGCGGGCACCATACCCATTGGTGTGCGCTCCTCCACCTCTATATATACTGTGCCCGGCAAATGCCGACGGACGATGGCCCGAGAGATGATGGGCTCTTCCTCTAGGCGTTGGGTGGCTAGATCGACATTGAGCCTCAAAAGGCTTGTCCCCTCCTCGATCCCAGCTACGTTTGCTAACTTCTCTACTGTATAGCTAGATCCGCTAGCCCGAATACTCTGCACGACAAAGAACGGAGAGTGGAAAAATCCATACAGACCAATGACCAAAAGCAATATGACTATAGATACAGTCAAAGAATAAGAGCTCGACTCTTTAGGCATGGGTTTTCCCCTTCCCCAAGTGTTGGCAATTTCATTATATCACAGGTTCAAGGGGGGATTGCACTGAATTGCTCCGAGATACGCCAATTGCTGTTGGCTGGTATAGAGCAGCTCAAACCAGGGATATATCGGCCCCCACACCACGCAATTTGGTGACTAGATTATCATAGCCTCTGCTCAAATGACCACTGTCCTCAATAAGAGTAACACCTTGGGCAGCAAGACCAGCCACGACCAGCGCAGCACCGGCCCGCAGGTCGGGCACTACTACCTCCGCCCCCGTCAGATGCGGTACACCCTGGATTACAGCTGTGCGGTCAGCAACGATAATGTTAGCCCCCATGCGTCGCAATTCGCTGACATGCTTGTAGCGGTTTGAGTACACAGTCTCCCGCATCACACTGATCCCCTCAGCCAAAGTCATCATGGCCATCACTTGGGGCAATAGATCAGTGGGGAAGCCTGGATATGGTAGTGATTGGAAGTTCGTAGCTGCATATTTACCAGTAGACTCCAAACTGATCCTATCTCCATCGAGACATACGTGGACTCCAATTTCCTTGAGCTTGGCAACCAAGCTAGCGACATGTTGAGGTATTACGGGTTGCAGGGTCACACTTCCACCGGTCATGGCCACTGCCACCATGTATGTCCCTGTCTCAACCCGGTCAGGTATGACAGTGTGTTCTGCAGGCTGCAGACGGTCTACTCCTTCGATACGGATGACATCAGTACCTGCTCCCCGGATACGGGCACCCATCTGGTTAAGGAAATTCTGCACCTCGATAATTTCAGGTTCTCGGGCTACATTGCGAATCTGTGTAGTACCTTTGGCCAGGGTGGCAGCCATCATCAAGTTTTCTGTGGCGCCTACACTGGGGTAATCCAGCTGAATATCTGCGGCAGTCAGGCCATCGGCCTCTGCATAGATATACCCATGGTCTTCACTGATAATTGCTCCCAACTGAGATAGACCTTTTAAGTGGAAATCAATTGGTCTTTCGCCAATGGCACAGCCTCCCGGCAAGGACACCCGAACCCGACCTAATCTAGCTAGCAAAGGCCCCATAACTTGAATGGAAGCCCTCATCTTGCGAACTACATCATGGGGCGCCTCTTCCCCGATCTGCTCACCCACCGATAGTCGCAGTGTCTGGGCCTCAAATTCCACACCCACTCCTAAGGTCCTCAGCAGCTCTACCATGGTGAAAACGTCCTGTATCTCGGGAACGTTGTGTATGACCGACTCACCGGGGGCCATTAGGGCCGCCGCCATCAGCTTCAAGACTGCGTTCTTTGCACCACTGATGGGTATGAGGCCTCGAAGCGGTCCGCGGCCCCTAATGCGTATTCTGGACATACTATTGTCACCTGGCCTTTCCGTCGGCTCAAAAAACCTTCTCCTACTTCTCGAATATCTCCGGCACCCATGGTCAGCACCAGATCTCCAACATGCACACACCGGTCCAAGACTTCAGGTATGTCCCGTTTATCCGGCACATAGCTAACCCGGGTGTAACCAGCATCCCTCACTTGCTTTGCAAGCAATCTTCCAGATACACCGGGGATAGGCTGCTCTCCTGCCGGGTAAATCTCAGTGATAATCAGTTGGTCTGTATCAGTGAAACAGGTGGTGAATTCCTGGAGCAACCGGGCGACTCGGCTATAGCGATGGGGTTGAAAGACCAAAATCAAGCGGCGCTGAAGGTGCCTAGCTGCCGCCAGAGTGACCTTGATTTCTGTAGGATGATGGGCATAATCATCGATGACAAGTGCTCCATCGACCTCCCCCACCAGTTCAAAACGGCGATGGACACCTCGAAATTGACCCAAGGCAGCCAATGTATCTGGAATTGCTAGGCCTAGCTCCTCGGCTACAGCTAGGACCGCAAGAGCGTTGGAGACATTGTGTTTTCCTGGAACTTGTAACTGCAAATATCCGACTTTCTCATGCCCCCTGTAGATAACACTTCGTGAACCGAAATGGGAGAACTGCAGGTTTTCTGCCCACCAGCGACCTCTCCGCTCCAGTCCATAATCGACATGCCGATGGTTAGCCTCATCCACCAGTCGGGATAGGCCCAAATCGTCAGCACATGTAATGATCAAACCATTGGGATGTACTTGGTGCATAAAAGACAAGAAGGTGGCTTTAATGGCTGCCAGATCAGCATAGTGATCGAGATGGTCAGCGTCAATATTTGTGATTACAGCAATGTGAGGAGATAGTGCTACAAGAGAACCATCGCTTTCATCTGCCTCCACCACCAAGTGTGGCCCCGATCCCAGTCTACCATTGCCATCGATATCCAAGACCTCGCCACCCACTACTACACTGGGATCATAGCCCAACCGCTCTAAGACAAGCGCAATCATGGAGGTAGTGGTGGTCTTACCGTGACTGCCAGCAACAGCGATTCCATGTTGGTCTTGCATGAGTCGTCCCAACATCTCTGCCCTTGCAATGACCGGAATACCATTCTGACGGGCAAAGGCCACTTCACAGTTGTCCTGCGGCACAGCGGCCGAGAAGACAACAATATCAGCCCCAGCCACATGTTCAACGTCATGCCCTATATGCACATCTATGCCTAAGGACGCCAAAGCCGTGGTTTTCAACGAAGCGACGAGATCAGAGCCCGATACATGCCAGCCCATTTCCGCCAACAGCCTAGCTATACCGCTCATTCCGATCCCGCCGATGCCCACAAAATGCACATGCAGAAGCCCCTGCTCCATAAGTATCCCCATCCGCTCGTTGCCCTCCTTAGCTATTTTTTCTATCAGGGCAAGGATACTACATGATATGCAGGGGCCATGGATTGTGCCCCCGGTCAGATCAAGCTGACCATTACCGCCGCTTTGTCAAAACCTCAATCTCGTCGACTATGGCGCGGGTAGCATCAATCCTGCCTAAGCTCTTGCTGGCCAATGCCATTTGTCTGAGGAGTGTCGAGTCGCTCAACAGGTAGAACATTAGGTCACCCAGACTCTCAGCGCTTACATCCTGATCAAGTAGCACCTTGGCTGCCCCGGCCCTCTCCAAGACTCGTGCATTCTTTTCTTGATGGTTTTCGGCTGCATGGGGAAAAGGGATAAGAATTGCAGGCAAGCCGCGGGCGGCAATCTCCGCTAGAGAGAGGGCACCGGCTCTGCCCACAACTAGATCAGCAGCTGCCAATGCTGCCGGCATATTATAGATGTAGGGCACTATTCTAATACAGCCATATTCAACCATTTCCGGTAGACTGGCAGGACTTGGGTTGCCAGTCTTGGCTAAGACTTCTCCAGCAATACTAGCATAGGTTTTCTGACCTGTCTGGTGTATTACTTGTAGAGAACGTTCCTGATTCAATCGGGGAGCTAGATCCAGCATTGCCCGATTGATGCTCAGACCTCCCTGGCTTCCACCAAATACCACCACTGTACGGCAAGTGGGATCTAGCTGCAGAGTGTCTATTGCTTCTTGCTTAGCCATGGCCGTGATCTCGGAACGAATTGGGTTGCCCGTAACGATGATTCTGTCCCCTTTTGGGAAGTACCGGGCGGCCTCCTGGTAGCCCAAGGCGATGCTCTTCGCAAACCGCCCCAAGATCCGGTTGGTGACTCCCGGCAGAGCGTTCTGCTCTTGTATCAAAGTAGGAACCCTACGTAAAGCAGCAGCTAGAAGTAGCGGTCCCGCTACATAGCCCCCTGTCCCTATCACTATATCTGGTTGGAATTCTTTGATAACTGCAAAGGACTGAGCTAGGCCTCGTAGGGCAACGATACCGGTCTTGATCGAATCGAAAGACAACGCCCTGCGGAAGTACTGCACTGCAATGAGCTCTAGGGGGTATCCTGCCCGGGGGATGATATCCTTTTCCAAGCCATACTCGGTACCCACAAAGACTATTTCCCCGTGGGGAAAACGCTGCTTGATCTCATTGGCTATGGTCAAACCCGGATAGATGTGTCCACCGGTGCCGCCGGCCGCAATTAGTACACGCATCATTATCACCTCACTACCGGCTTCTAGAGGGCTCGCTTTGATATGTTGAGCAAGATCCCTACACCCGCCAGCGAAACTACCAAGGATGAGCTGCCAAAACTGATAAACGGCAAAGTCAAACCAGTGACCGGCAAGACTCCACTCACCACACCTATGTTTAAAACAGCCTGCAAAATGATCATGGAAGTAATCCCCACAGCCAAGAAGCAGCCAAACAGATCAGGGGCCCGTAATGCAATGCGAAAGCCCCTCCAAGCTAAAAGAAAAAACAACAACACCGTGATGGCACCACCCAGGAGCCCTAATTCCTCACTGAGGATGGCGAAAATAAAATCAGTATGTTGCTCAGGCAAATAGAAAAACTTCTGGCGACTACTGCCTAACCCCAATCCAAACAGTCCGCCGGATCCTATAGCAAGGAGTGATTGGATGATATTCCATCCAGTATTCATGGGATCAGCCCATGGATCCACAAAGGAGAGAATCCGTTCCATTCGGTATGGTTCTAGCCAGATCATTACTCCCAGCAGGGGCAATGCCATGGATGCCATTAACCCGAGGTGCAAAATCCGCGCACCACAGGCAAATAGCATGATTACTGCAGTGCCAGCCATAGATGCCGCTGTACCAAAATCTGGCTCTAGCATGATCAGTCCAAAAAAACCTGCAGTGACCAGCAAAGGAGGCATTAGCCCCCTCCAAAAACGTTTCATCTCCTGTGGGCGAGAGGCGGCATAGGCTGCAATGAAGTTCACCAATGCCAATTTGGACAGTTCAGAAGGCTGTAGATTGATCAGTCCTAAGTTTATCCATCGCTTGGAACCGGCAACTTCTGTGCCTTGTGACAAGACAACTATCAAGAGAAGGTATGCCACAGCAACCCCAGCAATGGCAATACGTTGATACACCCGATAATCGATCTGCATGATCATCAACATGGCAATGGTGCCTACCACGACGCCGATCAATTGCCGCTTAAGATAGTGCAACGGATCTCCTGTCTCGGCCATGGCCATGACTGAGCTAGCACTATAGACCATGACCAGGCCCATACTTACCAATAGTAAGGCCGCAGCAAACAAAAGGAAATCCGGCATGCGGTAGGTTTCTTGGGACATTGATCTCCCCCCCTAGCTAGAGCCCAATAGCTGCCGGCAGGCCAGCCAAACCTAGAACAGCAAAAACAAAGGCCAAAATCCAGAAACGAAACACCACTTTAGTCTCTGGCCAGCCACTGAGCTCAAAGTGGTGGTGCAATGGACTCATGCGGAAAATGCGCCGACCCCCAGTCAAGCGAAAATAGGATACCTGTAACATGACAGATAGAGTCTCGATGACGAATACACCGCCAATAATGACTAGAAAAAGCTCGGTCCTGGTCAAGATCGCCAGGGCTCCCAATGCAGCTCCCAGCCCCAAAGAACCTGTATCGCCCATGATTCCCTGGGCGGGGTGGGCATTGAACCCAGTGAAACCCAGACAAGCCCCGGCAATAGAAGCGGCAAAGGCGGCTAATTCCCATTCCTGGAGACCAATACAGATCAAGACATAGGCGACAGCGGCCACAGCTGTAGTTCCTGCGGCCAGGCCATCAAGACCATCAGTGAAATTCACAGCATTAGCAGCTCCTACAATAGCTACCGTAGCAAAGACCACGAACACCCAAGGGGAAAGCACCAGGGGCTTGTCAATAAAAGGCACCAATATCATTGATCCTAGATCTGGCGAGCTCACCGCATAAAGGCTAATCACAACACCCAGTAGCACTTGCCCTACCAGTTTGTATCGCGCCCGTAGGCCCAAAGATCTCTTGGCTACAACAATGATAAAATCGTCGATGAGTCCGATCAAGGCAAACCCCAGTGTGACCAGAAGGCAATAAAGCACCTCTACATGGCCTCTAGTCAAAAGCAATGTGCTCACTGCGCTGGCTGCTACAATGAGAATACCACCCATTGTGGGTATCCCAGCTTTTCTCAAGTGGGCTTGGGGCCCGTCTTTTCTGATGCTTTGCCCGAATTTTAGCCGGCGCAAGCATCCAATAAGTGGAGGCCCCGCCAGCAATGCAATGAGAAAGGCCAGCAGTGCAGCATAAAGGATTGTGATCAGCATGTCTTCTCCCCTCCCTTGTACCCTACAGCTGAGTGCAAAGCGCTCGCACCACATGTTCCAGTGCAATTCCTCTAGATCCTTTAACCAAGATCACATCCCCTGGCTGGGCCAAGCCCAAAACCACGCTTTGGGCTGCTACTTGATCCTGGCATTCAACCACCGACTCCTCGTCCATGCCCGCATTTCGTGCACCCCAGGCTATATCCCTGGCGGCACTGCCCACAGTGACTATCTGTCCCGGCCGGTAGCTTGCAGCTTTTTGGCCGATTTCGCGATGGCAAGCCTCGGACAAGTGACCCAACTCCAACATATCACCCAACACCAACATCAAGCGACGTCCCGCGGCAATCTCGTGGGCCGCCTCCAAAGCTCCAGCCATGGAGGTGGGGTTAGCGTTATAGGTATCGTTGATCACCAACCCCCCGCTTATCCAGGGGAGCAGCTCCATTCTCATGCCGGAAAGGGCCACCCGAGACAGGCCTGCCCTGACATCGGTCAGACTAGCGCCCACAGCAAGTGCTGCAGCTGCAGCCCCCAAGGCGTTATGAACCTGATAGGCGCCGGGGGTTGGGATATCTATCTCCACCTCTTGGCCATCATAGTGTAGCCGGAAAGCAACGCCATTGGTCCCCCGGGTGGTAATATCAGTGGCTGTAACATAGCCAATATGGTCGCGTATTTCTGCTGGCGGTTCTTGTTGCCAACCGAAAAACATGACCCGCTTATCTTGACAAGTCCTAGCCATCTCCCTCACTAGAGCATCATCGGCATTCAAAACAGCAATACTGCCAGACGGCATAGCGTCCAGCAGTTCGCGCTTGGCTGCCTGAATGGCTGTTTGACTGCCCAAAAGCTCCATGTGTACAGTCCCCACATTGGTGATCACACCAACATGGGGTCGCGCGATCTTTGCTAGAAGCCTGATCTGCCCAAGACCCCGCATCCCCATCTCCACAACTGCATTGCGATACCCATTGTCGAGTTCTAGCAGAGTAAGAGGCAATCCAATTTCATTGTTGAAATTCTCCTGAGATTTGAGCACAGGCCCTATCTCTCCACATATACTAGCGATCATGTCCTTGGTAGTGGTCTTGCCTGTACTTCCCGTGACAGCTATTATGGGAAGGCAAAATAGAGTGCGGTAACCTCGGGCCAAATCCTGTAAGGCCAAAAGTGTATCACTGACTGCTATTACCACCAGTTCCAGACTCGACTGATCTATTTGTTGGAATTTGGTCGCCAAATCCTCCGCCCGAGCTTCCTCAATGAGAACCGCCGCTGCTCCCCTTACGGCAGCAGCAAGCGCAAATTCATGGCCGTCAAATCGCTCCCCCTTTAACGCTATGAACAAATCCCCCGGCTTTGCGCTGCGGCTATCTGTGGAAATGCCATTCACTGTAAGGGAGCTCTGACCACAGAGGAGACGTCCAGAAGTCCATTCTATGATTTCACCTACGGTTATTGGTCTCATGTGATCTCCAGGCGCTCCTTCAACGCCCTAGCTGCCTCCTCTCTGTCGTCAAAATGGATTGTCCTATCTCGCAACACTTGATCTGTCTCATGCCCTTTACCAGCTATCAAAACAGAGTCCCCTTTGTTTGCCACTTCCACTGCGCGCTCAATAGCCTGACGCCGGTCAACTATAACCTCAAAGGGTTTATCGCCAATGGTGCGCCCCAGGCCATGGGCCACCGCCTCACAGATGGCCTCAGGATCCTCACTGCGAGGGTTATCTGATGTCACAATCACCACATCTGCTAACCGGCCGGCGATTTCCCCCATCAAGGGGCGTTTAGTTTTGTCCCGATCCCCGCCACAACCAAAAACCACTATAGTGCGGCCTTTAGTTAACCCTCGCACTGTCTTAAGCGCGTTTTCCAGGCTGTCAGGAGTGTGGGCGTAATCTACCAAGACGGTGAAATCCTGGCCAACATCTATGCCCTCTAGGCGCCCTGGCACCGCCTGTGCCTGGGCAAGGCCCTCGATTACCTGAGTCAGATCGAGGCCAGCCGCTACACAGGTCGCTAAAGCTGCTAAAGAGTTATACACATTAAAATACCCTGTGATGGGCAAGCGAACCACAAAGTCGCCCTGGGGACAGACCAGCCTGTAACTCAGCCCTGTAGGCCGGATCTGGATATCTTCGGCTCTGTATGTCGCTCCTGGTGTTGTTCCATAGCTCATGATAGGCACAGAGAGCTGCCGGGCAATATCGGCACTGTGCTGGTCATCGGAATTCAGTATAGCTGCCTTCCCATCTTTAGTAGATGCCGCATTCAAAGCAGTAAAAAACCTCGCCTTTGTTTCGAAATAATCTTGCAGACTAGGATGAAAGTCTAGGTGATCCTGGGAGAGGTTAGTAAATACCCCGATATCAAATTCGCTGCCGGCAATCCGCTGCAGCTCAATGGCATGGGAGGAGACTTCCATTACAGAGTAATCACAGCCGTCGATGACCATCTCATTGAACAGGCGCTGCAAATCCAGGGATTCCGGGGTCGTCCGCTCTGCAGGCAGCAACTTGCCTCCAACCTGGTTCCCTATACCCCCGATCAACCCTACTTTGTGGCCTGCAGCTGCCAAGATGGCTTTAATCAGATATGTAGTGGTTGTCTTCCCATTGGTACCGGTAACACCAATGAGTCGTAATTTGCGAGACGGGTGGCCATAGAATTCGGCGCTTAACAAGGCTAAGGCCTTCCGGCTATCTTCGGTGTGGATAATGGGCACCTCCGCTGACGGCGGGGCAACACTGCTGCTTTGCTCTACTACCAACCCCACAGCACCTCTGGCTAAGGCGTCTTCGGCAAATGTGTGGCCGTCGAAATTGAAACCTTTGATACAGACAAAGAGATCCCCCGATTGTACCTGCCGGGAATCATAGGCAATACCGTTGATCTCCACACCGGGATTGCCCGACAATGTAGCTTGTGGCAAGAGATCAGCCAACTCGCCAATTCTCACACCCATCAGCCTCCACCCACGTCATGTTACTGCCTTTAGTTCTAGTTTCTCCCATTATGTAGTTTATTATGGTAGACCAGATGACATATCTCACTGAGCTGCCGGTGATTCAAAAAACACTTGGATGATAGAGTCTATGGCTACTTTTGCTCCCGCAGCTGGATTTTGCTTTACCGCCACCCCCGACCCGTGGATCTGCAGCCTAAGCCCAGCATAGGCCAATTTGGCCGCCACTTCCCGCATACTAAGGCCCACCACTTTGGGCACTGTGACACTTTCGTCACCAGGCTCATACACAACTTCATCATGGCCCAGCAATTGGATAATGGTGCCCAAGGGGACTTTAGTCGCCGGTGCCGGCACTTGATCAAACACTATGTCGCCATCGCCATGAAATTGGAACTTCAACCCAGCTTTACGCAGCATCGCTTCTGCCTCAGCCAGAGGGAGATTGAGTACGTTGGGCACATTGACTTCCTGGGTCCGAAACACGTTGCCAGTAGATTTTGGATCTGGCTCACGGCGTCGAGGTACTCCCATGGTCTCCAAAGCATCTTCTACTACTGCTCGAAACACCGGAGCCGCGATAACACCTCCATAGCTCTGCC
>DAIQRD010000046.1:0-17177 GCA_036786445.1 Bacillota bacterium | reverse complement strand
TGCCGCCGGTTTAGCAATCTGCACTGTGACCTGTATCTTGCCGGGCCGAGCAGCTTGATCTATACCGGCCGCCGTCACAAAGGCCAAGGTCTCCACCTCCCGTCGGTTCCAGCACCCCCCCAGTAGCAGCAGGACAGTACACAAGATTATGCTAAGGAGTCTCTTGGGTAGTTGACACAAAGCTATTCCTCTTTTCCCATGGCATGCCTAATTACCCCACGAACTGAGTTAACGCCATATAGGAGCACGGGAATTCCTACACTAACCACAAGGCCCAAGGTCCCAAAGCTCCCCAGACTAACGAAATCCGCTTTCTCAACGGAATTTTTGAAAATCCACAACGCAAAGGCAGCAATCAGCGCACCTACAGGGTAGGCCAATGATCGCATTTCCGATAGATTAAACCATTGGGCAATGCCCAGCATGGCTGCCCATAGAAATAGAGCTTGTTTAGTACCTGTACTAATGGTCCAAGCAACTAAGGGAATCACTTCTACCCGTTCAACAATCAATGCAAATTGGATTAACCTTCCCAGACTAAAGGCAGGCATGATCAACGAGGACATGGCGGGGCCAAATACAGCCGCTACAGCGATGGCAAGCCATGTGAAAAAAAAGCCAGATAGCAAAATTGCATAGACAACGAACCTACCAGCCTCCTGAGGCCTGTTTAGATAAGGCGTTAACATAGTCACAACCAGTAACTCCCCAAAAACAGAAAAAGAAAATAGCGTAGCATTTTGGAGAGGCGGCCAGCCCCGGGCCATAACCGGTAGAAGGTTCGCAAAATCCATCGTGTTCAGAGGAAGAACAAGTAACAGCCCTAGCATGACCAAGGTAACCACAAAGGTGACTGAACTTGCTCGAGCCACTACCTCGAGGCCACTACGGGCAGCATTAGCAGACAGGAACGTGATTATCCCTATGAAAACCAAGAGGGGAGTTTCCGGACTAATGGCTGTCACATAGGCTGAACTACCGATGCGGACTGTAAGGGCCGATTGCTGAATGAAGGAAAGGATAATCAATAGACCTACTAGACGGCCTAGCCATGGACCCAGAATCGTTTGACTGTATTGGATAATTGTCATGCGGGGAAACATGCTGCTAAGACGCACTATGAGCAGCCCCCAAGGTATAGCAAGTAGAGTGCTGAGCACGATGGCAAGCCAGGCATCATGGCCGATGGATGTCCCGGAAATGCTGGGAGCATCAATCAGAGCTGCCAGTAGCCGAGTCAATACCAGCAAGGCCAGGAGCTGTCTAGAGTCGATCTTGCCACCTTCAAGAATGGTCAATGGCAGTTCCCCCCAACTATCTATTCTCCATCGGATCCCGGCTTTGGTCCTTTCCTCGGTGGTCTTGGCATCTGCTCGGGGCCTTCTCGGATATACTCCTGCTTAACTGTGGACTGAGGTCGGGTGTTCATCATCCACAAGGGGGCCCGCACCAGGGCATCTTTCCACTCTGAGAAGATCATTGGTGACAGCGGCTCAAAGTAAGGCACATCAAAGGAGCGCAATGAGCACACATGAATCAGCAAGGCAGAGAGCCCCATGAACACCCCAAAGAGACCCAAAGTACCGGCCAAGAGTACCATGGGAAAGCGCAAGAGATGCACACTGATTGCCATACTATAGACGGGGCTGGCAAAAGAGGCAATGGCGGTGGCAGCAACAACGATCACCATGGCGGAAGACACCAGTCCGGCCCGCACCGCGGCTTCGCCCAAGATAAGTGCACCTACTATGCTGATGGCAGGCCCGATCACCTTAGGCAGCCGAATGCCCGCTTCCCGCAGCATCTCAAAGGTCAGTTCGAGAAAAACAGCCTCAACTATGGCCGCAAAGGGAACTCCCTCCCTTTGGGCAGCAATGCTGAGAATCAAAGGGGTAGGCAGCATTTCCTGATGAAAAGTTGTGACAGCGACATAAAATGACGGCAGAGTTAGGGAAATGAACAAAGCCACCAGTCGTAGGAGCCGGATGAATGAACCCGTCAGATAGCGCTCATAGTAATCCTCACTGGCCGCCAGGAAGTGCGTAAATGTTGCTGGTACCACCAAGGCAAAGGGTGTCCCCCCAGTGATGATGACGACTCTACCCTCGAGCAAAGCCGCAGCAGCCTTATCAGGCCGCTCCGTCCTCAACACTGTGGGAAAAGGAGAAAAAGGAGCATCTTCGATATACTCCTCTATGTAACCGCTCTCGAAAATGGCGTCCACTTCAATGGACTGGAGCCGAGCGCGAACTTCCTCCACCAGCTCATCCTGGGCAATACCTTTGACATACGCCATAGTGATGACAGTCTTGGTCACCGCCCCAATATGCATTTCCTCCATCCACAGCTGAGGCGATGCAATAATGCGCCTGAGCATACTAGTGTTGATCCGGTAATTCTCCACAAAACTCTCTCGGGACCCCCGGATGGAAGCTTCTGTCGTCGGTTCGCCTACATCTCTTTCTGCCCATCCCCGCGCTTCAAAGGCTAAACCTCGGGGCACGCCTTGTACCAAGATCACGCAGAATCCATTACTAAGGTATTCCAGGATCTTCTCTAGGCTATCTGCCTCTTGCATCCCGGTATTCTGGATCAAGCTCTGCCTTAGCAACCTATACGCGGCTCCTCCATCAGGGGGTGTCGCCAACTGTGGGGGTAGCTCTTCTACGATGGGCCGAATTATCCCACTACTCACAAAGGTAGTATCGACCATTCCGTCTAAATGAAATATCAAAACCTCCACCTTGGGGTTTGCCCCTAGCCTCATATACCTGAAGGTCAAATCAGGGCTATTGCCAAAGGCTGCTCTTATCTGCTCTTCGGTATCTTTGAGATCACCGGTGAGGATCTCCGATTTCACATAATCTTGCAGCTCACTGAGACTAGCATCATTGAGATCTCTGGGGTGGCGCTGTCGCCTACGGCGCAGCTGCCGCCATATCCTTCTTATCACATGTACCACCCTGGTCGGTTATGACGTTCTCCTTGTAGAATGTCCCTAACTGGGGGCCAATATTTATCAGAGATGGTGTTTTCCACAAACACAAAGGAATCGTTCACCTCCGGACGAATGCCAGATTGATGGAAGAACTTAGGATCCACTAAACTAGGCCCGGTTGCACCGCTGATACTTCAGCTGTATCAGCCGAAAATACACCTACAGGAGGTCCTGCTATGCGAATTGGTAGTTCGTCTTACTCCTTCAAGCGTTTCAACTATGGTGGCACGGAAGGTGAAGAAGAAAGAACCCTGTTGGAGATCATCGACGAGGCACCGAAATACGGGCTAGATGGGCTAGAGCTTCTAGCTGTCCAGTTTGCTTCAGAAGAACGGCAGTATATCAATGAACTGAAGCAAAAGGCAGCAGCCAATGCCTTGGACATCTACGCTCTCAGTCTCCATCACAATTTCGTGAATCCCGATCCGGAAGCCAGAAACCAGCAGGTGGAGTTTGTGCTGCGCTGGCTCGATCACGCCGAAGCACTAGGGGCCCCTATCGTCAGAGTGTTCGGAGGGCGTTGGGGAACAGTATCGAACTTCATCGATTTGATGGCCCGCAACGGTCTGGAGGATCCTTTGCCAGGGTATGAGTACCAGGAAGGCGTCAAATGGAATGTCGAAGCTTTCCAGCGATGTGCAGAAAAAGCCGCTGACCTAGGCATCGTTCTTGCTCTGGAAAATCACTGGGGGCTGACATACTCAGCCCAAGGTGTCCTAGATATCCTAGAGGGAGTCAACTCTCCTGCACTCAAGGTTGCCCTGGATTGCGGGAATTTCCGGGAGAACACCTATGAGCAGTTGGAGCAACTGGTCGAACATACAGTACTAGTGCATGCCAAGTGCTATCACGGAGGCGGCATTTTCTATACTTTGGACGTAGATTATCCCAGGGTGGTTCGCATGCTCAAGGATGTGGGCTACAACGGATATCTCTCCATCGAATACGAGGGCAAAGCCGATCCCGGTACAGCCATCCCTGCCCAAGTGCAACTCTTAGAGCAAGCCATAAGAATGTCATAAGCAAAATGCAATGAAGTCGCCGAAATACCGGGTGGGAGCTCTCCACGTCACGGAAAGCTCCCATCTCCTATTTTGCCACACGAGCCCCATCCCAAGCCTTTTTCCAAACACCTTTGCAGAACCTGTTCCCGAAGATCATCACTAGTAAAACTGCGTGGGTCAAAGGCCCCGCCCATGCTCCCCATAGGCCGAACTCCAAGACAAACGCTCCAATATATGTTACGGGAATGAAAACAATCCCCGCCGCTATCAGCGTAGTAAGCCCGGTAAAGCGAGTCTCTCCTGCGCCATTTAGGGATCCACAGAAGGCAATCCGAGTAACATCCAGCACCTGATAGACTGCTATTATCCGCAAGATCTTGCGGCTCAGCATGCGAACCTCAGGGTCACTGGTGAACGGCATAACAAACACTCCCGGGAATAACCAGTAACAAGCTGCCAGTGTGCCCATGAGCGCTACACCAACAGTGAGGCCGGCGAAACCATATTTTTCTGCCTTGTTGGTACTTCCTGCTCCTAAGGAGCGGCCAACTAAAGAGCTGGTGGCCATACCGATGGCAAAGGAGGGCATAAAGGCAATATCATTTAGCTGGTTGGCCACTTGGCTAGCAGCTAACTCAACAGTACCTAGCCTAGCAAGGAAGGTCATGAAAACACCAAAGGCCGCCAAATCCACGGAATCGGCAAGTCCCATGGGGAAACCCAGTCTAAGCATCCCCTTGATCTCATCCCAGCTTGGCAACGGAAAGGCACGCATGAGGCCCAACTCGTCGCCATATAGTTTCAGCACAAAGAACAGAAAAAGGGTCACTTGGACTGCCTGTGAGACGACAGTCCCCCAAGCGGCACCAGCTAGCTCCATGCGAGGGAAACCGAATTTCCCAAAAACCAGCACATAGTTGGCCACCATATTGACCATGACAGTGATCCAGCTAACCAGCATAGGCACCCGAGAGTTGCCGATTCCCAGAAGAAAACCGCCCATGACTTTAGAGAGGAGGCTAAGTGGCATCTCCCATGCCCTGATGGAAATATATCTTAAGGCCAGAATCCCAACAGCTTCCTGTGGTCTGGTGAGCTTAAAGAAACCCCTAAATAAAGCTGGCATTGCTAGGCCCAGAGGTGCCAGAAGCAAAGCCAATACTGCATAATGCTGAACAGCTTCTCTGATTCGCTTGTTATCTTCAGCTCCATAGGCCTGGGACACCACCACCATCACTGAGCCCACTGTCCCCCGCAGTAAGCTGCTGGCGGCCAAGAAAAGCGCACTGGCCACTCCCACAGCACCAAGTTCAGTAGCACCCACCCTGCCCATGAAAATCGTATCCAAAGCTCCCAGCAGAGTATAGGCGAGATTAGACAGGATCAAAGGGCCAGCCAGCTGCAATAATTCTCGTGAATAGACTAGATTCGTTTTCCTTTTTGCCGACACCAAACCACTCCAGTCAAAGCCTGCTAGGCTTTCTGATGAACACATGCCTTATTCTAGCAGACTTCGACTTGCGGGGTCAAAAAACCATCAGGAGTTGGTGCCTGATTCAAGCAGGCGCCCCAAATCCCGGGTGAGGCCCTCTGCTGATCTGAACTCTATTGTGCTAAAGCCCAAGGCTCTTGCTCCCACTAGATTCGCCTCAACATCATCAATGAAAACGCTCTTTTCTGGGTCAAGACCATATCTGTCAATCAGTGTCTGGTAGATCTCCGGCTCCGGCTTGATTGAGTTGATCTCGTAGGAGATCACCATGCCATCAAATAGCCCAAACCAGCTGAATTTCTCCCGGACATGATGAAATGCTTCTCGATGGAAATTAGACAAGGCATACAGCTTATATCCCTTCTCCTTTAGCTCATGAAGCAGCCGAAGACTGTCTTCCATGGGTTCCAGCATAGAATGCCAATGGGCAAAAACCTGGCGAATCCCCTGGGCATGCCCCGGATAGCACGCGGATAATTGGCCTACGACCTCCTCTTCACTGGTAATCCCCCGGTCGAGATCTAGCCAAAGGCTGCTGCCAAATATAACGTCTTGATACAAATCCACCACATCACTGTCAGCAAACAGGCTCTGTAGATATTCCCGGGGCCGAAAGGTCAACAGCACATTGCCGATATCAAAGATAATGTTCAATCAACTAACACCTCCCGGAGCATATACAAGAGCCAGACCCCAAACGGCCGGACCTGGCTCGATGTAATCGTTCAAATGTGAATCAGTATTATCCAATAACCAAAGCTTGTTCTGGGCTGAGCAGAAATGGCCTGTAATATCCCAGTATATCGGACATGGGCAGTACCTCTTCCCGCAGTGCAATGCCTAGTACATCCTTGATGTATTGGCGACGGCGCTGGAACCGCGCCCAAGCCTCTGGGTACTCGTTTTTCATCCTATTGCGCAGCTCTTCATCGGCCAATACCAAGCCATCTTCAAAATCCGAGCCGAAGTAGGGCGCGTCCGGAGCGATGATCAAATCAAACTGCATATAGTTACCGCTTTGCAGCTTGACTTCGGAGCCAGGAGTGAAAGGTGTGGAAACCCATTCATCGGCCGCGATGAAATGACCAGGGTTCAAGTTCCATCCGTATTTGGGCTTGGGCAGGCAGGTTATGGCCAAATCCCAGATCTCCCTACCTTCCACACCGATACCGACGGTCTGGAGCCACTGGGCTGCTGTAGCGTAGAACGGTATGGCCATCTGCTCCAGCCAGTCCTGAATATCAGTCGCCAAATCCTCTGGTCCCCTGGCGATAAATGCCCCTCGACACGAGAGCGCTCCTTCGATGCCATAGGCAGTTGTCAAGAAATCGCCCTGCTTAGCCACATTATCGGTGGGGCTAGTAAGGCCAAAACGAGCTTTCTCTCCCACAGAAAGCATGGGATGAACAGACAGAGGTACTCCCATGCTCTGAAGGGGGCTAGCCAGCTCTAACTCGGTCTTGCCCACCGCCACATTATCCATCAATGCCAACACAGACTTGGCCACCAGGGAAGCAGCATACTCAAACACAATAATCTCTTCTAACTCCAACACCGTCCGCAGACCATTATACGGGGACATGAAGATACCAGTAGCATTCTTCACCCCGTCCCCCACTATGGAGCTGATAGCTTCGACAATGAAATGGGGAATCTCAAAGGATCCAGCTGCGCAACCGTCCTGCTGGCCGTAGTACTTCCAGCCAACGGTCCCTACTGCCATACCCTTCTGCAATCCAGCATTCCTCAAGATCTCCGTGATGCATGGGACATTCTCCCGGGGTTGGCCAATGAGACTAAATGTGGGGAAATGAACACCCTTTAGCTCCACAGAGGTATACTTAACCATATCGAAATTCTCTGTACCCAAAACAACGGTGGGAGTACCGCCAAGGCCCACTATGAGTAAGGCTTCTTCGAACCGCGGACCGAAACCAGTCAAATAGGCGAAATTAGCTGAATGTTCTCGATCAGCATAGATGACAACGGCATCTAGCCCTGCACTCTTCATTCTGTCTCTCAAACGCTGCAGTCGTGCAGCATAAGCTGCCTGGGATAGCCGGGGATACTGTTTAGGAATCTCTGTCACCGGTACCGGTACATTGCGCAACTTGACCCTATCTAGCACGCTAAATCACGTCCTTATTTTGTTATCGTTTATGATGATCTGGACTTGGAGTCCATGAGTACCGCTGTCATCAATATGAGGCCCTTGATAATCTGCTGCCAAAAAGCTTGCACATTGAGCATGCTCAGACCGTTATCCACGCTAGCCATCACTAAGGCTCCCAGGAGTGCTCCGGGAATGCTCCCATAGCCTCCCGCTAAGCTAGTGCCCCCGATTACACAAGAGGCTATGGCATTTAGCTCAAATTGGTTACCGGCATTGGCAGTAGCGGCATTGAGACGTGCCGTCAAGATAATGCCGGCTAGCCCACAAAGGGCACCCATGAGGCCAAAGATCTGGATAGTTACCCGCCGCACGTTCAGACCAGACAACCTAGCTGCATCCAGGTTACCGCCGATGGCGCAAGTATAGCGACCCAATTGGGTTCTGCGGAATATGAAGGCGAAGATCACCGCGACAATAATCAAGAATACTACCGGCAGGGGCACACCCCGATAGCGCTGCATAGTCACGATAAACACCACTGATAGGGCAGCATAGATGGCAGCTACGCCCATGTCCATCCACAGTGCCTTCACTGGCAGCTGGTATCTGAGCTTGTTTTGCCGTGCCAATATGCTAAAGACAAAGACACCGGCCACTGCCAGCACCGCTAGGACAACTCCGCCGCTGGGCCCTAGATAAGATTGTCCCAACCCCCTAAAACTTGGGTCCATGGGTCCGATGTTGACTCCCTTGGTGATGCCCAAGATACTACCTCGGAAGATCAAAAGGCCGCCCAATGTCACGATGAAGGCGGGAACCTGCCCATAGGCAACCCAAAATCCCTGCCAAAGGCCGATGATAGATCCTATGAGCACGGCAGACCCGATGGCAATAATCGTAGTAGGCCAACCGGGCTCCAGCCAAGCAATTCCCCAGCTGACGCCTAGGGCCGGTAGCCAGCGAACCTGCATCATAGCTGCAATCGCGCCAGCTAGCCCCGCCACTGCCCCCACTGATAGATCAATATGGCCGGCAGTGATTATGAAGACCATGCCAATGGCCAGATAGCCATTAATGGCTGTCTGTCTGAAAAGATTGGATAGATTACGTGGCTCTAAGAAAGTACCTTGGGTGGCGATAGCCAAAGCTAACCAAATAGCCAAGAGTGCAAAAACCATTGTATATGCACGGAGATTGTCTCTCAATCTCCCAGTGTCCATCTGCTCCCCAAGTGATAAACTAACCTGTGGCTTCCCCACTTTATCACCGCTCCCCTGTCACGTTCTAACTGACCGCTTCCTCTCTAGCTCCCATTGCCGCCAGTGACATGATCTTCTCCGCATCTGCCTGCCCACGGTCAAGTATGCCGGCTATGCGGCCTTCATGCATGACGAGAATTCTATCACTCATCCCCAGTATCTCAGGCAGTTCGGAGGAAACCATCACAATAGCTATACCTTCAGCGGCTAGGCGATCCATGATCTCATAGATTTGGTATTTAGTACCCACGTCGATACCTCGGGTAGGCTCATCCATCATGAGAATCCGTGGATTGGTCATCAGCCACTTGGCTATAGATACCTTCTGCTGATTACCCCCACTGAGGGTATCCACTGTGGATTCTATCGAGGGCACTCTGATATTCAGGCTCTCCACAGATTCTGCGGTAGAGGCCATTTCCAGACTCTGGTTAACAACAGGACCGTTACTCAACCTAGGCAAGGATGGCAGAGTGATGTTGCTAGTGACGGAATGCATAGTAATAAGACCAGTGTTTTTTCTATCCTCAGTCACCAGCCCCATCCCCAAAGCAATAGCATCCCGAGATGATCTGATGGTACACTCCTGACCATCGATTTCTACCTGGCCCGATACTTCAACACCATATTCACCAAAGATACTCTGCACCAATTCCGTTCTGCCCGAGCCCATGAGCCCCGCTATTCCAAGAATCTCCCCCTTCCTTACATCAAAGGAGGCATTGTGGACTGCATACTTCTCCCGATTTTCGGGATTCCTCACAGACCAGTTCTTGACTCGCAGCATCATTTGTCCGGGTTTCCGCGTCATAGCCGGAAACCGACCAGTGGGAGCTCGCCCCACCATCATGGCAATAATCTTATCTTCGGTCAAACTAGCGGTTTCCTCAGTGCCAATGCACTTACCATCCCTTATTACAGTTACCCGATCAGTGATGTCAAATAGCTCGTTGAGTTTGTGGGATATATAAATACACGTTACGCCCCGGCTTTTGAGATCCCGTAATGTGTTCATGAGATTTTCAACTTCAGCATCGTTTAAGGCAGAAGTAGGTTCATCTAGAATCAGAAGGCTAAGGTGACCCCGGAGAGCTTTAGCGATCTCCACCATTTGCTGCTGTCCCACACCGAGGCTGCTGACCAAAGCTGTTTCAGGAGCATTGAGACCCACCCGATCGAGTAATGTCCGGGTCTCGCTATGCAGCTTCATCTGATTTACTACACCGAACTGGGCTGGCTCTGCACCAAGGAAAACGTTTTCCGCTACACTCATCTGCTTAACAAGGGCCAGTTCTTGATGGATGATGCGAATGCCCCTGGCTTCCGAATCTCGTATGCCACTTAGACGCAACGGCTCCCCCTGAAAGATCAGTTCCCCTTCATACGCCCCATAGGAATATGTGCCGCTCAGGATCTTCATAAGGGTGGATTTGCCCGCCCCGTTTTCACCACACAGACCGTGTATCTCCCCTTCTCTGACATCCATAGAGACACTATCTAGGGCTCTGGTACCGGGAAAATCCTTTGTCACATTGCGAATTTCGAGAAGGGTACTGCCTCTTTCTGGCACTGTCCTCCCCCATTTCCAAGCTGTATCTCTAACACATCTACTAAGTCTACACAAAGAAGGGGCCGCGCCCCTGCTGGATGCTGGACCCTCAGGCAGCGCGACTCCAGTTGATCCAAACTACTGTGGCCACTGATCCTTGGGAATGTTTCTGTAAACATCCTCCAAACTGTGGAAACCACCTTGTACGATGACTTCATAGAGGTTGTCTTTGGTCACTGGTACGACATCTACGAAGATGGCGTCCTGTTCAATACCCTTGGACTCATTGACATACTTGCCATTGATGCCCTCAGGACGGTTGCCCCGTGCTAATTCCACTGCGGCTGCCATGGCAGTATCGGCTAATATGCGCACATCTTTAAAGATAGTAACAGCCTGAGTGCCTTCGGCTACCCTCTGGCAGGCTACTAGGTCAGCATCCTGTCCACAAGTAGGCACTTTCCCCGCTAGACCCTGCTCTTGTAGGGCCTGGACAGCGCCACCGGCGGTACCATCATTGGCGCAAACAACTGCGTCAATCTGGTTGGAATGGGCAGTCAGGGCATTTTCCACATGCTTAAGGGCTTCCTCAGGACTCCAAGCATCACACCACTGCTCACCCAAGAGCTCAATATCACCGCTATCTATCAAGGGCTGCAATACCTGAAATTGCCCCTTACGCACTAGATAGGCGTTATCATCGGTGGGTGAGCCGCCTACCCAAAAATATCTACCCTGGGGTACCTGATCGACAACGGCCGTAGCCATCTCATAGCCAACTCTGACACTGTCAAAGGACACATAGATTGCGCCAGGATGGTAAATAGCAACGTCATATGCCAAGGAGGGTATACCCTCTTCCAAAGCCATCTCGACTCCACTAGCAGCTACGTCACTGTTTCTGGCAATGATGATCAGAGCATCGACGCCCCGGGCGATCAGATTCTCGATCTGAGAGTTCTGCACAAACTCATCGTTATTGGCATCGGTGAAGATAACATCGACTCCTAGTTCCTTGGCTTTATCTTCTAGGAGAATCCTTTCCCGCGCCCAGCGCTCTTCGGAAAGGCTGCGAATGGAGACACCTATGGTAACCTTGTCCGCAGCAAAGGCAGGTATTACATTGACAAAGACCAGGGACAGCAAAAGAGCCACCAATACACTAACGATCAGTCTCGAGTTCCTCATTTGTGTTCCTCCCCATATTGTAATATCTGTCTGACTACCCATGAACCAAAGATATCTCCATCACCCGATAAGCTTCACTCCCTTTCCCAGGCTACCCCTTGATTCGAATTGATCGCAAGCAAAAAGCGGGATGCGTATGTACGAGTACTTCCCAAGATCCTCCCGAACAGAATGGCCTATTCATTGAAGCGACCCTTAACCCCGCATTTTACCTAATTCTATATGTGGAGGGATTTTCCTTTAGTGCCCTTGCGCATGAGATTGTGTTTGCCGCTTGAGCGACAGCGGGCACCCTCAAGTGAAGTGATCCACTGCTGCCCCATTGGTATACAGAGCATAGTTCTCCATGGGGGGTCAAAAAGCCCCACGGCCAGAAACCGCGGGGCTCGATATTTCATGCATCTTTGGACGACAGCTTTGACGCCCACAAGAACATGGGCTGTCTACTCCTATTGCTATCTTGCAGAAACAGTGATTGTCAGCAAATCACTATAGGGACCCGCTTGGACTTCAAACCAATCGGTCTCTTTCGCTTGGAATCTCGCCTCGAAAGGTATCACTATGGGGGCACCCGTGAAATTGAACCCATAGTCTCCCCAACCGCCATGGCTGCTTCCTGCATGCCAACTGAGTATGTTACCATTCTGGAGTCTGTACCTATAGCTTACCCAATTCTCCCAGCCGTTGAACTTAGGCTGATCCCACCCTGCGGAATCTACCTTCAGATGAACATTATCGTTGGTATAGAGCAAAATGTCTGTTCCAACGGTTCTCCGTGCAAAACCCCCTGCAAAGTCAATGTTCCAAAAATCAAGAACTTCGGGTACAACGACCTGAGCATAGGGCAAGATATTGAGCCGAACTGGAAGCGTTTTGACGTCAAATGGAGCAGCCATGGCTACCGCGCCGATCCCGAGAACGAACACTGCAACTAAGACAACACCTAACAGTCTTTTCATTGACAATCCCTCCATAATTTCATATTCTAGCTAGTTCACCAGTACTTCACTGACAGTGCTGAATCTGTCTTTCACTAATCGGCAAACACCGGATCCTGCTCTTTGCCAAGCGAGCATCTTCGAGTCGGCATCCACCCCCTTGGGATAGTCACTATAGCATTGATTCTGTGCTTGTCCATATATTAACAGTCCACACTCAAGCAACTCTGAAACCATTGTCAAACAATTCTCTAAATGTTCAACTCTAACTAATGGCTGTTCAGCCACCCAGATAAAACGCATAACATCCTTCCTACCACCGGCTATCTTGGGGATCAGAAAAGCCCCACAAGCCTGCAACGTGGGGCTTCCTAGATCCTATTTGGTACATCTCCTAGCTGGATTTCCGGCTTAGCGCCCGGACCCGCATCCTACCTCCGCCTAGCTCCATACAGCTTCAAAAACAGCCCAGCTAACCGGTAATCCTTGCGCAATTCAACCGCCTGGTAACTACAGAGTTCATGGCAGCACATGCACTCGATACACTGAGTATAGTCTATTTCCTTAGTAGCCTTATCTATAACATGGACCGGACAGCTCTCCACACACATATTACAGTGCTGGCATTTCTCCAGATTGATCCGTGGTCTGGTTTTCAAGAATCTTAATGCAGAAGACACGAAGCCGTAGTTCCGCAGCCTAATCCGCCTCATGTATCTTGGCAAACGAAATCCCTTTAGCTTCGGTGGTGTATCATAATCCCCTAGGAGAGCTACCTGGGAAAGCCTTGACTCGCCTAGTCCCTCGTCCCGAGCTACTGACAGGATGGGTATATCATCTACTGTCAGGCCGATCATGTGAGCAGCAACGGTATCTAGGGCTAGCGGATCAGTGCTCATCAGGATCTTGTTAGCATTATAGACCGTGCCAGCTGTGGGACCTTCCCCCTGCATAGCTATTATGCCATCCATAATGTGTAAGCCCTGGGCTGTGACCTTATGCATACTGGCAATCACATGACCGAAGTCTGTAGGGCTTGGAGCAATCCGGTGGTAATCAGCCTTCTTGAGGCCCGGTACCAAACCGAAGATGTTCTTCACAGCTCCGGTGAACGTGGCAGCACTATGGGTCTTAAACTTAGGCAAGTTGATCACCAGATCAGCCTGGAATACCGGTTTGGCCAAGTGCATCTCACTTACAAAGGGGTTGTCTACTGAAACTGCTTCAACGCCTTCTAGATCGAAATTCTTGATCACGGCGCCTTCTTCCTCAGCTACCTGCTTCAACCCCGATACGATAAAGCTTCGAGCTGTGGGCGCCGTCCCGGCGATAGCTCCACCGGAGCTATCACCGATCCAGACAATGCAGCCTCTTTGCTTCAAGATTCTTGTGATTGCCCTGACAAACTCAGTATGGGTAATAGCGGCTGTGTCGGGGCTTTTCGGACTGATCAGATTGACTTTCAATAATACAGTCATGCCTGGCTGCACGAAAGCATCCCAGCCACCCAGGCAATCCATGCCTTGATTCAATGCCTCTGTTACCTGCTCTATCTCGTAACTACCGCATTCCTTGATGACGACCTCAGCCATGTATCCCATCCTTCACGGAGACTCCCACCCTATTATGGCTCTACGAAGAACCTTCTCATACCTTGAAATGGGCGATCAGTGCTTCCAGTGCCTGACCTAGACCTGCAAGGGATTCAGCGGTACTGGCGATTTCCTCCATGGAAGCCGATTGCTCCTCACTGGAGGCAGCAATCCCCATGGCCCCTTCCCGAACTTCCTTACTGGCCCTAGCAACTTGGCCAATCATGGGTGTAACGGCATCCAAGTGCCCGATGATACCGTCAAAATCCGCTTGTGTCCGGGCTAGCCTCTCCACACCCTCAACGGTCTCAAGATTGCTAGCATCAAGCACAGCTACTGCTTGCCGGGCTTCTTTGCTTACCTGGCCTACTATGCTCCGAATATTGGCGACAGACCCTTGGGTCATCTCCGCAAGCTTTCTGACTTCATCGGCGACTACAGCAAATCCTCGGCCATGTTCCCCGGCTCTAGCTGCTTCTATAGCTGCATTGAGAGCTAGCAAGTTAGTCTGTTCAGCAACATCTGAGATCAAATCCACGATATCATTGATCTGACTGATGGCACCAGATAGCTCGTGCATGACATCCTTGGATTTTTCCGAAGAGACCCGGATATCCTCCATGCTGCTACTAGTGAGGACCATTTGCTCTTTGCCACTATCTGACAACCCCTTAATGGAGCCTGCCTCTTCAGCCATACCCCCGGCATTTTCCGCCATCTGCTCCACAGAACTAGCTAAGTGCCCGATGGTAGCAGCTACTTCCTCTGAAGCGGCTGCATTCTCTTGGCTAGCTGCCGATAGCTGCTGACTAGATGCTGAGGCCTTGACTACAACCTCTTTGATCTCCTGAATCATGGATCCAAGGTTCTCGGCCATAAGGTTGAAAGAAGTTGCCATTCTCCCTAACTCGTCTTTATTCTTGAGATTGATTTTCACGGTGAGATCCCCCGCGGCAACAGTCTCTATATCAGTGGCTAACTGAACTATGGGCCTGGAGATGGACTCCGCCAGGAAATACGCCACAAGCAGCATGAGCCCAATAACTATGCCCAGCAGAATGACTGTCCGGCGCATAATACCAGTAGCCGACTCCAGCAGCTCAATTACAGGCACCGATACGCTGAGACCAAACCCATCTGTCCCAGGGATGGGAGCATAGATATTCATATAGACGGATTTGTTGGGGTAGATAATCCGTTTGATCCCTTGTTTGCCTTGGATTACATCTCTAGCGACCTCATCAAACCCTACATACCCCTGTTCATCTGCCTTAAGGAGATTGAGCTTCATATTGATCTTCTCATCCGGGTGGCCGACCACCAAGCCAGTGCCGTCAGTAATGATACCGTACCCGGTCCTTGCCAGTTTGGTGTCAACGGCAATCTGACTAAGGGTATGCAACTCCACTGTGGCAGCAACAATACCCCGCAATCTCCCGTTGTCACCTCTGACCGCGTATGCAATGGTAATGATGGGATTCGATGTTGAGTTAGAGATCATCGCCTCACTGATGGCGTGTTCTTTTCCTCCATGGACAATGTCTTTGAAATAATCGCGGTGGCCAATATTACCCCGATGTCCTCCCGTCGTGTAGTACTCTCCCGTAGTGTCGGCGATGAATATCATCTCATGGTCAGGATGCAGAAAGCGACCATGGTCATCCAAATACGCCTCCATGGCCGCCACATCCCAAGCCCTGAAACTACTTTGACTAGCTAAGAGTCTCACTTGATCAAGATGCCCTGTTAGCCAGTTGCTCACTTCCTGGCTACGGGCTTGCACGATCTGAGTACTCATGTCTTCAGTCAAAGGGATCACGGTCTTACTGATATCTAAGTAGAGAACAACCCCAAATACTGCCAAAAGCACTGTCATCGCTACGCCAAAAAACAGTAAAATCCTGGACTTGATTGACTTCATCCTATTTCCCCTCTTTTGAATGCCGCTATGGTCAAGGCTCTAACCTGCGCTATATACCTTGCGAAGCTTCGTTACACCACTGGCAAATCCTGCCAATAGGCGGACTCGACTAGATGAATACTTCATTACAAGAAAGGCCCCTGCTGCTTGGCAAGAGCCCCTCCATCACCGTCATAGTCATGTTAATCGTCTATCTAGTAGAGCATATTATGCTCTTGAGCTAGTCCCTAACCATGTGTCCCCCTGCTGCTGGACAAGTACAGACTTCCACACCCAAACGCTGAATTTCCTGGCGGATGGCCCCGTCCGTGATTTCACTGGTGACCAAGGCGTCAACCTCGTCAAAGGTGGCAAAGGATACCAAGCCCTGGCGGCTGAATTTACTGTGATCGGCTACGACAACTATCTTCTTCGCCGCGGATACCATAGCCCGTTTGATCTCCGCCTCGTAAATGTCTGAACTGGTAAAGCCCTTGGTAAGAGATATGCCGCTGGTCCCCATAAATGCTATATCGGCATTGTACTTGCGCAGCTCTACCTCTGCCTGGGGACCTACGAGACTCATGGACTTCCTCATCAGCTTGCCCCCCAGCACAAAAACAGATGTACCCTCATGTTGGCCCATGGATTCCGCCACATCTAGAGAATTGGTCACTACAGTCAGGTCCTGCAGGTGCTGCAAATATCTGGCTATACACCAGGTAGTAGATCCAGCATCAAAGATAACTATCTGCCCAGCTTCCACCAGTTCGGCTGCCTTCTTGCCAATGGCATCCTTTTCTTCAAAAAGATGGAGTTTACGCTGATTGACCGGGGGAATGGCCCACATACCTGCCTGCAGCTCCTCTACCAGGATGGCGCCTCCGTAGTTTCTTTCCACTAGCCCTTCATCTTCCAACTGAGTCAGATCCCTACGAATAGTCTCCTCGGAGACATCAAACTTACGGGCTAGGTCTGAAACCTTCACCGTTCTCTCCCGCAAAAGGATGTCTTTGATGGCTTTTCGTCTTTGGATCAAGATCATCGCACCACCCCTCACAGCACCACTCTTGGCCGGCCATATGAGATACTATTTTCCTTGATCCTTCAAGTGGGCAACAGCCTTGGCGAAAAAGTCCGGTTT
>DAIQRD010000045.1:4492-17314 GCA_036786445.1 Bacillota bacterium | reverse complement strand
ACCAGTAATTTGGGTTCAATTACAACATTCTGCAGAGGGCAGGTTCTTCCTTCTCTACGCTAACCCAAGGGTTGGAGTGTCCTTTGGCGGTTGGTAAAGGTCGCCACGTGGGTGTAACCCACGGACTGAGCCAGATCAATGGCAGCATCCAAGCCTTTGCCTACATCGTCGGGGTGATGAGCATCACAGGCAAGGGTAATGGGTACCCCCGCAGCTCGACACTTTCGCAGGAAATCAGGATGGGGATAGATGATGCCTACGGGTTTGCGGAGCCCTGCAGAGTTTATTTCTACGCATGCATCGGCCCTAGCCAAAGCTGTCGCCATGGCATCATAGAAGGGCTCCAGAGATATGGAAGGCCGATGGCCAAAGATCTTGATGAGATCTGGATGGGTGATGGAGTCAAACAAACCACTACTGGTGGCTTTAAGCAAGGCAGAGAAGTAGGCTTCATAGGCGCTGTTGATATCTTTCCCGGGCCAACCGTCTTCTGGGGAAAAATCGAAACCCCACTTGCCCAGAAAATGAACTGAGCCTAATACATAGTCCCAGGGATATGCCTCTATGATCTCGGCTATTTCCCTTTCCTTACCGGGGATATAATCCATTTCCAGGCCAAGTTTCAGAGGCCAGCCCCGATCTTTGCCAGCTTGAATCAAGGCTACATAGTCATTGAGATCCAACGAGAACTTGTCCCTAAGCCAACGGGTAACTCCGGGATAGCTATCTGTGCCTTCTTTGAGGTGACCCATGATCTTCTCATACTGCCAGAAATTATGACCATGCTCACTAACGCCGATTTCGTCTACCCCTGCCGCCTGGGCTTGGTGCCAGAATTTCTCCAGATAATCAAGGGTTAAAGAACCCTTTTCCAGATGCATATGATAGTCGACTCTCATGGAATTCGCTCCTTTTTAGCAGTGCCTGTCAAGCTTGTCAAGGTCAGGCAATGGCCTTATGGCCCAAAGACTTCCTTGGTAATTTTGGCCATGGAGCGAAATTGTCCTGCTAGGACAGGATCAGAGAACCGATGCAACCAAGGCTATGGGCGGCGCAAGAGAGCCTGTAGGCGTACGAGCCGCCGGTACGCCGCAAGGAACCGCTTCTCCTCTAGATCTCCGGCAACATAGAGCATGACTAGTTCCTTCAGCTCGTTTTCAAGAGTAGGTATACCCACTGTGGATCCCTTCCTTTCGCCGATCTCCCCTTGGGGGCCACGCATATTCCAGTATGGACATAGATCGCCAAGGTTATGCGCAGTTTGATTGATCCGGCAGGGAAAAACGCCATAGAGGCGAAGAGAAATCGTAGTATGCTTAGATTACGGAGAGGAGAATCACAGATGGGCCAGCCAATTAGTCGGGGCAACCTGGGCGAAATTGTGGGGCAAGTAGTTCAAGATACGCAGGTAACCGATGTCCACACACATCTCTATGATCCCGCCTTTGGAGATCTTTTGCTTTGGGGTTTTGATGAACTCATTACTTACCACTACCTGATAGCGGAGACAATGCGGTGGGTGGATCTCCCCTATGAACAGTATTGGCAGATGTCGAAGGCAGAGCAAGCCCGTCTCATTTGGCAGACTCTATTCCTGCAAAACACTCCGTATAGTGAGTCTTGCCGAGGGGTGTTAACTACACTACAGAGGCTGGATCTGGATGTAGCTAGCCGAGATCTTGAGAGCTATCGGGAGTACTTCCGTGGACGATCACTGGTGGAATATGTTGACCAAGTGTTTGCCATCGCCAAACTCAAATGTGTGGTGATGACTAATGACCCCTTCAATGCGGCGGAGCGCAAGATCTGGCTGGAGAAAGTAGCTCAAGGGCGAGTAGAGCTAGATGGACGTTTTCGGGCAGCTCTACGCCTTGATGTGTTGCTTAACAGTTGGGAGATGGCTTGGCCGCAGCTACAGGGGTGGGGGTTTGGTGTAACAGAGGATCTCAACGGTGACACCATTGGTGAGGTCCAAAGATTCCTCCGTGAATGGATCGAGATCATGGATCCGGTTTACATGGCTGTTTCTTTGCCTTACGATTTCCGGATACCAGAGGATTCAGACCGGGCGAAACTGATCGAGGAATGCGTGATCCCAGTCAGTCGAGAAACTAACATACCTTTTGCCCCCATGGTTGGTGTCAGGCGCCAGATCAATCCCCAGTTGAAAGATGCTGGTGATGGAGTGGGGAAGATGGATATTGGTTCCATTGCATATCTCTGTTCTCATTTTCCCAAGAACAAATTCTTAGTTACCTTACTTTCTAGGGAGAACCAGCATGAGCTAGCTGTTTTGGCCAGGAAGTTTCGCAATCTCTTGCCCTTTGGGTGCTGGTGGTTCCTAAATAACCCTAGCCTTATCGAAGAGGTCACTAACATGCGACTGGAGCTCTTGGGAACTAGCACTATCTTGCAGCACTCTGATGCTCGGGTACTGGATCAGCTCATCTACAAATGGGATCACTCTCGCCAAATCATCACCCAAGTGCTTGTGGAGAAGTATAAGGATTTGATGGCCACCGGTTGGGTGCTTACAGAAGCAGAGATTCGCCGAGATGTGGATAAACTCATGGGTGGAAATCTGTGGGGTTTCCTCAAGCGGGAGTTGTAAGTAACTACTATAGGCCTTTCCCTTGCCCTGGGAAAGGCCTGCCCTTAATCTAACCCAATTAGGAGCGCTGGCTATTGATCACTGGTCTCGGGCATGATTAGCTCTTGTCCCGGTTTGATCAAGGCCGCATTCTCAATATTGTTTAGCGTCACGATCTCCCCCACTGTGATCCCAAATGCTTTCGCTATGGTATGGAGGTTGTCTCCAGGGGCGACTTTGTATGTGACGGGCTCCCGCATACGGGGTACTCTCAGCCGCTGGCCGATCTGAAGATGGGTAGCTGTCAACGTATTTAGGTTAACTAGGTCTTCCATGGAGATATTGAGTCTCCGAGCTATGCTGTAAAGAGAGTCACCCTTTTGCACTGAGTAGTAACTGAAGGCCTCGGCCTCTACCAGTAAGTGGAGTGTTTGGGGCCCGGCTATACCGTCAACCTTTAGTCCGTGGGTTCTTTGCAGTTCTTTGATGGCTTTCTGGGTGGTTGTACCGTATCGCCCAGTGGCTTCATTCATAAACCCCATGTCCATTAGCTTTCGCTGTAGCCAGAAAACGTCTTCCCCCCAGCTGCCCAAGGCCAGTGTTCTTTGGTCTGGCGATTGGCCGTAGGCGGATATGCCTGCTCCAAAGATGACTAGAATGAGCAGAGAAGCTAACACCAGTGAGCGTTGTTTCATGAATTGATCCTCCCGTGACATGATATAGCAGTTTGCGATTGGGCTTAATCGATGAAGAGTATGTATGATATCATATCAGTGTATTCATGCATGGTCGATGAAATCCTGCAGGAAACGTTAAATTGGAAGAGAGGTAACCGGATGAGTGTCGATCTTTGGAGAGTGACCCTATTGGGTCTTTTTACTGGGGTCGTGGGTACAGGTCTCGGTGGCTACATAATTGCTGTTTTAGGCAGGCCCGAGAAGCGAATCCTAAGCTTTGTTTTAGGTTTTTCCGGTGGCGTCATGTTGGCGATTATCTTCGTTGATCTTATACCGGAGGGCATGGAGATTGGTGGTATCACCAGTACGTTCATAGGGCTGCTCTTGGGGGTAGCGCTATTGATATTGCTGGACTTCATATTACCTCATACCCATGTATCAGGTGAACAGGAGCAAAGAAACCACTTTGTTCGGCTCAGTATCCTGCTGGGCCTGGGTATCGCCATGCATAATCTGCCGGAAGGAATGGCTATTGGAGCGGGTTACGCGGTTTCCGATCTGACCGGCTGGCGGCTGGCGGTTATCATGTTGATTCAGAACATCCCGGAAGGAATGGCCATGGCTGGCCCCATGGCGGCTGCAGGAGTGGGTTGCCTCAAGTGTGTAGGGATTACGGCTGCTGCAGGTATACCCATGGGGATGGGGGCTTGGCTGGGTGCAGTTATCGGCAATGTCTCACCCCTAGCTCTTGCGATTTCCCTGGGCTTTGCCGCGGGGGCCATGTTGTATATAGTCTTTGATGAGCTAATTCCCGAAGCGCAGGAGCAAGCAGAAGGGCATAGTGGCACCTTCGGCGCAGTAGTTGGCGTACTGATCGGTATCGCGATCTTGTTCTTCCTCGGCTGAATCACAAAACAGCCTGAAAAAGCAGCACCCCCCGGCCATCTTGATATGCGCCAGGGGGTGTTGCTTTTTGTTCCTAAAGGTCCAATTTCATATCTCCATCTTCAATCCAGCCGATGCGTCTTAGGAACAGTGCGCAAAAATAAGTAAGTACTGCAGGCAAGAGGAAGTGCAGGAGCAGTATTTGGGGCCAGACTTTTGTGCCCATAGCGGCGATTGTGCCTATTTGACCAACTAGACCACTAGTCCCCATACCGGCACCTGCTGGGATATTCTCCATGCGAAATACCCGAGTGGCCAACGGGCCTAATAGGGCGCTAACTAGGGTGGGGGGGATCCATATGCGAGGATTACGTACTATGTTAGGCACCTGTAACATAGAAGTACCTAGTCCTTGGGCCAGGAATCCGCCTACTCCGTTTTCCTTGTAGCTGGCGACGGCAAATCCGATCATCTGAGCCGAGCACCCTACAGTTGCAGCACCTGCCGCCAGTCCACTTAAGCCCAAACTGATGGCGATGGCAGCGCTGCTTATGGGTGCAGTCAAGAATATGCCCATGAGCACTGATACGGTTATGCCCATGGGGATAGGGTGAAGCATGGTGGCTTCGTTGATGATGGCACCAAGGGTGCGCATAAGTAAAGACACACTAGGGCCAACGATCTCACCAGCCAACCCGCCCACTAGGATGGTGGTCACAGGTACTAGTATGATATCAACTCTGGTCTTGCCTGCGACTCTTTTTCCCACTTCAGCTCCGGCCAGAGCTGCTATTAGTGCTCCCATGGGCTCACCAATTCTAATGAGTGCTGGAGCTCCGGGAGAGATGCTGATGGTGCCAGCCCCGATGGCTCCTGCTACTGCTGCAGCATATAAGGCGAGGGGAGGGGCCTTGATGCCTCCCGCAACGGCTACACCGATGGCGGGACCCATTAGTAGCTTGGCAAATTGGCCGAAGCGGACCACAATGTCGGCCCCCACCAGATTGCCTACTTGCTCCATGATGACACCGATAATCAGGGAGGCGAATAAGCCGAGAGCCATGGCGTTAAGCACATTGGCTACATAGGAGAGAATAGAGTTGCTTTTAGCGTTCCTCTTGCTGTTCTTGCCCTGTGAGGGCGGTGGCATAGCTTCCTTTGACATTTTGTTGGCGCAAGCAGTTCCCGGACACAGTGGGGATGCAAGCGCCTTCCTCCTTTCAGATCAGGCCGTTTCCTTGTATGGATTAGCCACTAGATCGATTCGCAACTCGATCGTGAACTCCTCTACAGAAAGACAATTGATTGGTGTTTTGGCCTGGGGGCAAACTATTGCCAATGACAGGTTTGAATTCAAGGAGGCCGTGCTTATGAGTGAGAGTGCACCCGGCAATTTGCTCAAAGAAGAGACAAATCCTTATCTTCGGCAGCATGCTTTGGATCCTGTTGACTGGCATCCGTGGAGTTCTGCGGTGCTAGCCAGTGCTCGGCGAGATCAGCGTCCTATCCTGCTTAGCATTGGTTATTCGGCATGTCATTGGTGCCATGTTATGCAGCGGGAGTCCTTTCAAAATGAGAGCATCGCCCGGCTAATGAATGACAACTTCCTCTGCATCAAGGTTGATCGGGAAGAAAGACCAGACTTGGACGACATCTACCAAAGGGTGGCACTGGAAGCAAGCGGCCAAGGAGGTTGGCCGCTAACAGTATTCCTAACCCCACAGGCTGAACCATTCTTTGTCGGTACTTATTTCCCACCGGAAGATAGATATGGGAGAATGGGATTCCCCGCAGTTCTGAGGACCTTAGCCCATGCGTGGGAGGATGAGCGGGCAAAGGTACAAGAGACTGCTCAAGGTCTTACAAGAGCAATCGTTGGCCAGACAGCGGAGCTACCACCAAGTCTATCGATACAGCTAGAAGACTCCACCATTGGTCAACAGACCATGGAAGAGGCAGAGCGATATCTGATGGCTCAGCATGATGTTCACTCCGGAGGCTTTGGTACAGCGCCGAAATTCCCTTGCGCGGGCATTTTACAGTTTTTCCTACAACGCTGCGGGGGTAACCAGGCCCTCTTGCACGCCATTACCAATACCCTAGATCACATGGATAGAGGCGGCATCTATGACCAGCTAGGAGGCGGATTTCACAGATATTCCACCGATGAGCGGTGGTTAGTCCCTCATTTCGAAAAAATGCTCTATGACAATGCACTTTTGGCGCAGATATATCTGTCTGTCTACCAGATTACGGGGAAGGCAGAATATGGTCAAGTAGCCCGGGAGATCCTGGATTATCTCCTCCGAGATATGTGGCATATGGGAGGTGCTTTCTATTCCACTCAAGATGCCGATAGTGACGGCGAAGAGGGGAGATTCTACACCTGGAATAAACAGGAGATCATCGATGTCTTGGGTGGGGAAACAGGTGCCATGGTATGCAGGTACTATGGTGTCACTGAAAGGGGAAATACCGAGGATGGTCGTTCTGTCTTGCATAGAGCCATTGATCTTGGCACTTTAGCCAAAGGGTCTGATTTGAATGAGGCAGAGATCGGTCAGCAACTGTCAAGAGCCCGCAGAGTGCTATGGGAGAAACGTCAAGAGCGGGTGCGGCCTTTTCGGGATGAGAAGATTATCACTGCCTGGAATGGCATGGCCATCTCCGCCTTAGCCAGATCCGGTTCCGCTCTGCAGGCGCCTCTCTATTTGGATAAAGCCAAACAAGTGGCTGAGTTCATCATATCCAATATGCAGTCTACCGATGGAAGGCTGTGCAGGAGTATCAAGGATGCAACCATTTCAGTGGCCGGCTTTCTAGAGGATTATGGATACTTCATTGGTGGATTACTTGATCTATATTCAGCCACTTTAGAGCTTGTATGGTTGAGCACGGCCGTGGAATTGCTTGATCTAGCCCTGGAGCTTTTCTGGGATGATCATACTAGCACCTTCTATGACACTGAGGTTGCTGATGATCTGCTTTTCAGGCCTACCAGCCCTGAAGATGCCTCCTTTCCCTCGGCGGTTGGTGTCATGGCCCGCAATTTGCTGTACTTACAGAATCTACTGCCCGATGACCAAATACCTGACAAGCTAGCTGCTATCCTTGGCAGGTATCTCCCTGACATGGCGGAGCATCCCTGGAGCTTTGCCAGCTTATTAGCGGTTTTGGATCTTGCTCAGGGCGGTCTTAGTGAGATCTTCATTGTCGGCCCGGTAAGGGATGAGGAATACCAGAGGTTGCTGCAAGTACTGCATACCAGTTATTTACCTGGCGCCATGATCTATGGCGCGCAACCTCTAGGTGACACTAACCACATGAGCAACGAGCCTTGGCAGGACAAGTCTCCCATAGATGGTAGGCCCACCGTCTATGTTTGTCAGGGGTATACTTGCCGCCCACCCATAACAGAAGCTGACGAACTGCGGTCTATGTTGTGTCATCTATATTACAGAGGAATCCTTACCGGCGGAGTATAATAAACGCTATGATACATTGACCGAGGAGAGGGAGGTATAATTTTGCAGTACCGGAAATTTGGTAATACAGGAGTGCAGATTTCGGCTCTAGGTTTCGGGGCAATGCGGCTGCCGGAGGTGGAGGAGAAAGATGGCACATTCCGCATTGATGAGGAAAAGGCGCTGGCCGCCATTAACCAAGCTTTCGAATTAGGGGTTAATTATATCGATACTGCCTACGGCTATTGCCATGGCAATAGTGAAACTGTGGTGGGGAAAGCCCTCAAAGGATGGCGAGATAGGGTATATTTATCTACCAAGATGCCCACTTGGATGGTGAAAAAGACTAGTGACTATCGCCGTTTACTGGAGGAACAGTTAAAGAGATTAGATGTGGATTGTATCGATTTTTACCATTTCCATGCTTTGAGTCGGGAGCGATTTGATGACATAGTCCTCAAGCACAATCTCCTCGATGAAGCACAGAAGGCTAAGGATGAGGGCTTAATCAAGCACATCTCCTTCTCTTTTCATGATGAACCAGAAGCGTTGAAGGAATTGGTGGATATTGGCATATTTTCATCATTGCTTTGTCAATACAATCTCTTGGATCGAGCCAACGAAGAAGCTATTGCCTATGCCCATGCTAAAGGACTAGGAGTAGTCATCATGGGGCCTGTGGCCGGCGGGCGTTTGGCAGCATCTTCCCAGGCAGTTCAACAGCTTCTGGGGGAGCGTACCGTCAGCAGTCCTGAACTAGCCCTGCGTTTTGTCCTGGCTAATCCTGGTGTGAGCTGTGCATTGTCTGGAATGACTAGTGCAGAGATGGTAGCAGATAATGTGAGAGCCGCTTCCGTTGAGACTCCCCTCACCAGTGAAGAGCTCCACCGGATTAATCTGGCTCTAGAGGAAAACGAGCGATTGGCCGAGCTCTACTGTACTGGCTGCGACTATTGCATGCCTTGCCCCAATGATGTGAATATCCCGTTGAACTTCCGCTTAATGAATTATCATCGAGTTTACGGTTTGACAGAATACGCCAGGGACGAATACCAGAAAATTGGCAATAATGAGGACAATAAGGGCAGGAAAGCGGAAGAATGTATCGAATGTGGGTTGTGTGAAGATAAGTGTCCACAGAAGATACAAATTCGCAGACAACTTAAGGAAACGGCGGCGGCATTGGGCTAGTTGGTGGCTTGATGAAAAACGAAGGCGGCACGATGCCGCCTTTTCCATTTGAGGGGCGATAGGCTGCAGTTTGGGGTGGGGGCAGGTATCGTCAAGCCTCGGGCAAGGTACCCGTTCTGAGGGGTTTGGAAGGAAATGGCAATATATTACATAAAGATATATTGGGATGACGGGTAAGTGCCAGAATTGATCTATCGGTATGGCCACGATCAAGGAGGATGAGTATGTCCCTATGCCTAGCTCCGGTAGTAGAGCGAAGAACGCGGTTCCATGTTGTAGACCGCAATTGGTCAGTGGTGGCCGCCGTGATAGGCCTGATTATTGCCAGATTCCCGCCCATGGGCGGGCAGTGGGGGCCGTTAGCATATCACTCTTGGCAGTATTTCTTGGTGGAGCTCTTGTGTTTTGGTATCGCATTGTCTGTTTTTGTGGTTGGGTGGTATGCTGATACCAAGCGCCAGACCATTCGGGGCTTGGCCTTTAGCGTTATCTTCTTGGCTGTGGGATTGCTTAACCTGCTTCAGCTTCTCTCTTTGCCTAATATGTCGGATTTCATCACTCCGAACAGTGTCAACAAGGCATTGATGTTTAGCTATACCTCTCGTCTAGTAGCTGCCGGATGCATGCTTTGGGTAGCATTCTTGCCGATTCGCCGGATCGAGAGGGTTACTCGCTGGTGTTATCTGTGTGGTACCGGGTTGTCTACCATACTGCTCAGTCTTTGCATTCTGAAGTGCGAAACTAGCCTTCCCCCATTTCATCTGGAAGGACAGCCCCAATCCAGGATAAGACTATTGGCAGCCACTGTCACCATCTGCTTACTGCTAGTGGCGTATGTGCGCATTATCTCCCTGTGGGGCGCATCGCGTAATCCCATCCATATATATACTCAGAACGCTGTAGGCATGTTGATGGTGGGGGAAATCGCCTTTGCCTTGGATACTCAAGTAGGCGGTGTTTACGGCTTGCTGGGGCATACATATAAGGCCGTGGCCTATGGTTACATATTCCAGAGCTTGCTCATATCATCTTTGGGGCGTTTTAACACGCGCTTGATTGAGCTGCAAGGTAAGTTGCGGCAGACCAGGCGTTTGCGTATAGCGAGGCGCCAGATCCCACGTCTAGCCCACGAATTGAAGAATCCCCTATCTGCCATCCGAGCTTCGGCGCAGCTCTCGGCTATTCTCGATGACCCGGTGCAGAGAAGCCAGGTAACTAAGCGAATGGAAACGGAAGTGGATCGCTTAAGTGAATTGATTACCTTTGCATTGGAAACCACTTGGAGTCGGCCGGGTACCGCCTGGGATGTGGTAGACGTAAGAGAAGTTATCCGGGAAGTGATGGCACTATGGGCACCGGAGTTTAGTAGGGTAGGCATAATCACTGGATTGGAAATAGAGCACGGTCTACCCTCCATTCAAGCCCATAGCAACCTGATCCAGCGGGCTTTGACAAACATGGTGCTCAACGCAGTAGAGGCAATGCCCCAAGGGGGAGAGTTGTTGATTGAAGCCTGTCAAGATCCATCGGGTAAATCCATCACAGTGACAATTACTGATACGGGGGCGGGTATCCCTATTGAAGTAAGGGAGCATCTGTTCAATGAATTTGTCACCACCAAATCAAAAGGTACAGGGCTCGGTTTGGTCATCACTCATCAGGTGATTACCGAGTTCCACCGAGGGAGGATCTGGTTTGAGACTGCAGTGGGGATGGGGACCAAGTTCTTTGTGAGACTCCCCATAACCCAGCTGAAAGAGGCAGGGCGCCATTACCCTTCTTTACGCTGATGGACTCTCAAGCTATAGTTGAAATAGGATGGTTTAGCAAGAACTGACCTAAATTCCGCAAAGATTTCCCAAGGCGTTGCGGGTGATTTGGCCAACCAAAGTATAGTGAGAGACAATAGTGTCAGGAGGTTAGATAATGACTGGTAAGGATCTAGTACTTGCGGCATCGGAATGCCAACCTACACCTCGAGTGCCTTGGGTGCCTTTTACAGGTGTGCATGTAGCCAGTCTAAAGGGATTTACTGCTCGGGAACTCTTGATGGATGTCAATTTGCTGGTGGCCTGTTGTGAGGAAGCTCATGCTAGATATCAGCCCGATGGGCAGCCGGTGGTGTTCGATCTACAGATAGAGGCTGAGATCCTCGGCTGTGAGTTGCGATGGGCTGATGATGCACCTCCAGCCGTAGCTTCCCATCCTTTGGCTGACGGATATGATAGATTACAGGACTTAAAGAAGCCTAGACCCGAAGAGGGCAGACTCCCCATCATTCTGGAGGCCATGGCGAGACTCAAACAAACCATTGGGCAAGATACTGCACTGTACGGCTTAGTGGTGGGGCCTTTTACTCTAGCTCTGCACCTGCGAGGCACTAATCTCTTTCTGGACATGTTCGATCAGCCGCAAGCTGTCCAACAGTTGATGGACTATTGCGGTCAAGTGGTGGAAACAATGGCTGCATACTATATTGATGCGGGTATGGATGTAATTGCCGTAGTGGACCCGATGATATCGCAAATATCTGCAGAGCATTTCCTGCAATTCGTGAGTAGAGATGCTACTCGGGTATTCGATTTCATCAGGCGACGGGGGGCTCGTTCATCCTTCTTTGTATGTGGTAATGCTACGCCTGTTCTAGAAGTCATGGCCCAGTGTGGGCCCGACGGCATATCTGTTGACGAAAACGTGGATATGGTCTACGCTAAGGAAATCGCTGACCGATACGGCATATCCTATGGGGGCAACATTCCCTTGACCACAGTAATGCTGCACGGAGATCAGGCTGACAACATGCAAGCGGCTCTTGATTTGATTGATCAATGCAACGGCCCAGGCTTCATCCTCTCGCCGGGGTGTGATATGCCTTTCAATGTAAGGCCGGAAAATGTGAGCGCTATCACCTTGACTGTTTTCGATCCTGAAAAGGCCAGATTGTTCGTGGAAAACAACAAGCAGCAGGGGCCTACTGAGGCGATCGACGTGGAGATGCCGGATTATGCCAACCTGCCCAGACCGTTGATCGAGGTGATGACCTTGGATTCTGCTACTTGCCCACCATGCAAATATATGGTAGATGCTACCAGGGAAGTGGCCGGCTTGTTTCCCGGCAGAGTGGACTGGGTAGAGCATAAGATTACTGAAAGGGAAAATGTAGTGCGGATGCATCGGCTGGGAGTCACCAACATACCTACTATTGTCATCAATGGTCAGCCGATTTTCGCTTCCCACATACCCGATCTTGCCACCTACCAACGGGAGATTGAGAAGGTGTTGTAAAGATGATCGATGTTATCTTGCTGACTGGCTTTCTTGGTAGCGGGAAGACCACTTGTCTAAACCGGCTCTTACAGAGGCTGAGTGGGCGGTACAGCCGTATCGCCGTTGTAATGAATGAATTCGGCAGTATAGGAATTGATGGCAGATTGGTGGAAGATCCGGGCCATCTCGTCGAATTGGAGAATGGTTCGATCTTTTGTGTCTGCATTAGAGAGAATTTCCTGGCGGCCATGGCCAAACTAGCCCAGGAATTCCAGCCTGAGGTGGTGATTATAGAAGCTACTGGAGTAGCAGATCCCTTGGAAATGGGAGACTTTTTGGCGTATCCTGGATTGAGGGATGTATATAGGCTGCATCGCACCGTAACTCTGGTGGATGCTCTCAATTTCCCGAAAGTGATCCAGACATTGCGGGCCGCTCGAGCTCAAGCTCAGGCTGCTGACGTCTTTTTGATGACCAAGACAGATCTAGTGGACCATAGAGCAGACACCCTATTGGAGGAACTCTTGCTGGGGATCAATCCCTACGCGCTGCGTTTCAATGCGCCCTTTTGCCGGCTGTCTGATGAAGAATGGGATGTGATCTTGGGAGCAACAGGCGTGGAGCAAGAGTACACCCCCGGCAGTAGACATGCAGAAAGAGCGACTCCACCTGCCCGTGATCCCATGACTTCGGTGACCGTTGCGCTAGCCCCTTTTGCGACTGCGGAAATGGCCAAGAGCACCATAGT
>DAIQRD010000045.1:0-4482 GCA_036786445.1 Bacillota bacterium | reverse complement strand
GCCATCTAATGCGCTGAGAGCTAAGGGTTTTATTGATGTTGCTGGACAGACTCACTTATTTCAATATACCCTAGGGGAAGCGGAATGCGTTCTCTGGGCAGAGCCAGTGGAAACAACCGGGGAGATAGTGATTATTGGGCTTAATCTAGAGCGACATCAGATAAAGCTTTGAGCTTCGAGACGCCCGTGATGCCTCAATGTCCATCTGCTTGATATTTTAAGAAGCCCCCCCTTCAGGGAACGGGCTTTTTGGCTTAAGCCAAGGTTTCTGCGGTTAATCGGGACAAGGGAATCTATCTCTGCTATACTTACTATATGGTCTTAGATGTAGCCGGGGAGGTATAAGGATGAGCAGACGCAATCTAACAATGTCGACTGATCTATATCAGTTAACCATGGTCTATGGGTATTTCAAGACCAGAACAGCCCACCGCACGGGGGTATTTGATCTATTTTTCCGCCGCTTGCCCTGGGGCAATGGTTACGCTTTGGCGGCTGGGTTGGAGCAAGCTATAGAGTATGTGAGAGAGCTGCGATTCAGCAAAGATGATTTGGCTTACTTGAGGAGTCTTAAGCTTTTTCCAGAAGAATTCCTAGATTACTTAGGGGAGATGCGTTTCACCGGGGATATAGACGCCGTGCCAGAAGGAACACCGATTTTCCCTGCCGAGCCCATAGTCAGGGTGAAAACTTCTGTGGCGGAGGCCCAGCTTATGGAGACGAGCCTAGCAAACATCATTAATCATCAAACCCTGATAGCGACAAAAGCCGCTAGGGTGATGGAGGCCGCTGGTGATACTGAGGTTATGGAGTTTGGTTTGCGGCGCGCTCAGGGCCCTGACGCCGGTCTATACGGCAGCCGGGCTGCTTTCATTGGGGGCTGTCATTCCACTAGCAACGTATTGGCAGGGCAATTGTACGGTATCCCCGTCAAAGGCACTCACGCTCACTCATGGGTAATGAGTTTCCCTGATGAATTGACTGCTTTTCAAGCGTATGCAGACGCTTACCCCAACGCTTGTCTACTCTTGGTTGATACTTACGATACTTTGCGAAGTGGTGTTCCTAATGCTATTCGTGTAGCCAAGGAACTTGAAGCTAGGGGTGGAAAATTTCTGGGTATACGGCTAGACAGTGGCGATCTGGCATATCTATCAAAGGTATCCCGTAAGATGCTAGATGAAGCCGGCCTGGAACATGCCACCATCGTGGCCTCTGGTGATTTGGACGAAGATACTATTCGCGACTTGAGAATGCAAGGAGCCAAGATTGATAGTTGGGGTGTGGGGACTAAATTGATTACAGGGGACAATAACCCGGCTCTTGGGGGTGTCTACAAACTAGCGGCCCTTGAGGAGAATGGGCATTTGATTCCCAAGATCAAGGTCAGTGAGAATGCTGAGAAGACCACCAACCCGGGTATCAAGGAGACTGTTAGGTTTTACAGCCGTGAAAACGGGAAGGCTTTAGCCGATCTCCTTGTACTTGAGGATGAGCAGATTCCCGCCCATGGGCCGTTGACTATCTTTGATCCAGTTGACACCTGGAAAAAGAAGACGCTGCGGGACTATGATACTGAGAAAATATTGGTACCCGTTTTCCGGAAAGGTCAGCAAGTATATGAATGTCCATCGGTGCAGAAAATTCAGGAATATGGCCGCCGCCAATTGGAGCACTTTTGGCCTGAGTATAAGAGACTCAAGAATCCGGAAGAGTATATCATCGACCTAAGTGAGGAGCTTTGGAATCTCAAACATACAATGATCAGAGAGTTGCGGGTATCCTATACTGAACAGATCTAGCGCAATGACATCTGACAGCGAGGTGCATATATGGTCTATTGGCTGGTAGTGGCAGCGTTCAGACTGTTTATACCACTTGTATTCCGAGTGCGGATCGAGGGAAGTCTACAGATTCCCGAAAAAGGAGCGGTGGTTTTGGCGGCTAACCATAGGAGCCTTTGGGATCCCGTGTTCGTGGTGATGGCTAGTCACCGCCCGGTGCATTTTATGGCAAAAGACGAGCTCTTCCGCGTTCCCATTTTGGGGTTCTTGTTACCTTACCTTAAAGCGTTTCCCGTACGCAGAGGTGCAAATGATCGAGATGCCATTCGTCGAGCCTTGTCGGTGCTGAATCAGGGAAACGTCTTGGGTATTTTCGTGGAAGGGACCCGCAGTAAGAATAACGAGGTCATGCCGCTGAAGCGTGGTGCTGCCATGCTAGCCAGCAGATCAGAAGCTAGCATCGTACCAGTTGCGATCCAAAGGGTCAAACGTCGTATCACCATAAAGATCGGAACACCTTTAGCGCCCCATTCGCAGGTTGCTGACCGCAGGTCGAGCTATGAGATGATTAGCCAGGGCCTACAAGAGGCTTTGATCCGGATGTTAGAGCCGGTGCCACAGCAATAGGTGGCCCGCTAAGAGTGACTATTGGAAGCGCAGGGAAGTGCGGGCCAGAAAGGGAGGGGCTTTCTTGACCCAGGGATTGAACATACTCATCGCACATGATCTCGGTGATCAGTATGTGGCAAAGATTTCCGTAGCGGTGCCTAACGGAGTACTGCGCCAAGGGCAGGCGGAGGGCTTGACTTCAGATGACCTTGCATGGGCAGACATCTTTTTTGGTTGGCCGCCTCGTAAGTTACTCAAGCAAGCCCAGCGCTTGCGTTGGGTGCACTTGCCTAGCGCCGGTGTCGATGCCTACGTTGATCTGGGCATGTATGCTCGCCAAGACGTGATTTTGACCAATTCCAGCGGGGTGTTTGGTGTCCCTTTAGCAGAGCATGCTTTCAGCATGATGCTCGCCTTCAGTCGCAGTTTGCACCATTATGTGCGCTTTCAGATGGCACGGCGTTGGGAGAAACTGCCTGATTCGGGAGAGCTTCATGGTAAAACCTTGGGAATCCTGGGCTTGGGAGATATCGGTACGGAGTTGGCTGTCAGAGCCAAAGCCTTTGGCATGCAGGTGTGGGCGTTGAAACGTAAAGTCACGGCAAAACCGAGTTATGTCCATCGGTTGGTAGGTTCAGAAGGCCTGCAGGATCTCTTGGCAGTCAGTGACTATGTGGTGATCGCCTTGCCGTTGACTCCCGAAACCAAGAAGCTGATAGGTGGGCAAGAGTTGGGGTGGATGCAACCCCATGCCATTTTGATCAATGTAGGTCGAGGTCCTATAGTCGATGAGCGGGCATTAATTACCGCCTTACAGGATGGGCGCATAGGCGGCGCCGGTCTGGATGTCTTTGAAGAAGAGCCTTTACCAGGAGATAGTCCTTTGTGGGACATGCCTAATGTACTGATTACGCCTCATTCCGGTGGTGTCACACCTGAAGCTATCCGTAGAACTACGGAGATCTTCTGCCATAACTTGAGGTTGTGGCAGGCTGGTCGCCAAGGTGAGATGATTAATGTGGTAGACATGGAAGTTGGCTACTAAACGGAAGGAATATCGGAATAGTTAGGTTCGGGCAATCAAATAGCTGAGCCAATATATGACCCAAAGGTGAACAGGGTAGAAGACATAGAAAAACCATTTTGTCATAGAAGTTCTCGGGCCCGGCTCGCCGTTGTATGACAAGAGGAAAGGCAGAGCGAAGACCATCATCCATTGGTAATCATGGAAAAGGAGCTGGTTGAGGTTATGGGGGCCCGCCAAGGTAGGCAGCAATGAACCCATGATATAAGAAATAATCAATAAATCTGTTCTTTGGCGGAAGAAATAGAAGACCAAAATCATCATCACGCCGTATAGATGCGCTTCAGTGAAGAGCGATGCTCCGACTAACAGTAGAACAGCAAGTATGCCCAGGCAGAGACTGTCAGATTCTCGGGACCACTCCAGGGTCGACATGAGGGCAACTCCTAGGCCTAGGGAGAAGAAGATGTTGTTAGGTAATGTGCTGCTAGTGGGAAAAATGTATGTTAGAATGCTAGAACCGATTGACATGATCAATCCTGCACCAAACAGTCGAGCCATGTATCTAGGTCTGCTTCTGGTGTGAGAGAAGCCTTCAACGGCAAGGAAGAAAAATATCGGGGCCACGACTCTTCCCAGATAGCGAAACCACAGAGGTGCGAAGGGCATGAATTGCCTCACATGATCTAATACCATGAAAGCAGCAGCGATGCTCTTTAGCTGAAAACTGTTTAGTGAGTATGGTTTTTCGCCCAATCGTATCCCCCTCGTTCGCTGTAGCCTTAAAAGGCTTCCTAGTGACAATGTGATTGTATCATGGCGACATTATGCAGTCATACTAGAATTGAATATTAGTAGTGTGTTATTTTTGCGGGGGTTGACATGCTGAAGTCCGGCTGTTATAATTACAACTTGCCGGGTGATTGAAGCCGGCGGCAACAAGTAGGACCTTGAACCTTGAAAACTGAACAGCGTAATATGAGAAAGCTTGTGCAGCCAAGTTTGAAATCAAGCCAGAGTCTAATCCCGCTAGGGATGGATAAATCTTTAACGGAGAGTTTGATC
>DAIQRD010000044.1:0-17342 GCA_036786445.1 Bacillota bacterium | reverse complement strand
CGTCGCCTGCCGCTGACGAAAATCCAAGCCAGCCTCCTTCATGGTTGAAATGGTGTCAATATGGGCATCGATCAGAGGCCAATAGGGTAGTGATACCAATTGCTGTTCAATCATTTCATGTACCTCCCGCATTCTTGTCCCACAAAACGTAACACAGCAAAAAACCTGCCTGCATCAGATAAGGCCAATGCTAGGCAGGCAGACGGTCTTACACTTGATTTTCAGTCTAGCGAGGTTCCACAATTATCTTGATAGCAGTTCTTTCTTCACCATCGATCTCAATGTCAGTGAAGGCGGGAATACAGATGAGGTCGACACCGCTAGGGGCCACAAAGCCGCGGGCAATGGCCACTGCCTTAACTGCTTGGTTGATGGCGCCCGCGCCAACGGCCTGCATCTCTGCGGCTCCCCGCTCACGCAAGACACCTGCTAGGGCCCCAGCTACAGAATTTGGATTAGATCTTGAGGATACTTTTAGCACTTGTCCTTAGCCTCCTTGACGAGATTGCGATAAATGCCATATATTGCTGCTGCTGCATTATATATTAAGTGTCAAAGTGGCAATTCCTTTGTCTTGACGGAAATTTCATCCAATATTGTGACGAATCTATGGATCCTAGCCCAGGGACTTGTCAAAAACCATTACACGATTGCCTTCACGAAATCCAATCAATTCGTGTAAAGAGGTCTCTTGGTTGATGTCTTCTAACATATGTTGGATGAAATCTTCATACCACGCCGTATCCTCTACATCAGCAGTCCCTTCACCGCAGAGCAGATCTGCTCCAAAGTGGTCCTGCATCAATGAAACGATAAGGGAGATCTCACCGAGACTAATGCTGTCTACATCTCGATCTAGCTCAATGATGGACAGGGCCTCACGATGGGTCAAACACACATCCAGTAGAGTCGAATTTCTCCCTGTCAAAAAGACTAAGGTGTCAATACTGTCTTCCAGGAACCTGAAGAAATCGTCCAAGTCCCCAGACTCGTAAAGCCCTCTAACAAAGAAACCCAGACGCATACAGCGAGATCCGGGTAGCATCTTGAGAGTGCAGATCTCCGGATAACGGACTAGGATAGAGGCTAGAAGGCTACTGTGGTTCCTTGGTGGATATTCCATGGGCTCTAGCAAGACAATCACCTCAGAGAAAGGCCCGGTCTCGCCGGGCCCCAAATGCTACTTTATTTGGCATATTCTACGGCTCTAGTTTCCCTGATAACCGTGACTTTGATTTGGCCTGGATACTCCAGCTCATTTTCAATTCGCTTGACAATCTCTCGGGCGATCCAGATGGCCTCACCATCATCAATCCGCTCAGGTTTAACCATAATCCGGATTTCCCGGCCGGCCTGGATAGCATACGCTTTCTCGACTCCCTCAAAGGAATCAGCGATGCCTTCCAGCCTTTCCAAACGCTTGATATACGATTCAAGGGTTTCCCGCCTCGCACCAGGACGTGCCGCTGAGACCGAGTCAGCTGCAGCAACCAGGACAGCCTCCACTGTTTCTGGTTCACAATCCCCATGGTGACACTGCATGGCATGGATGACTTCAGAAGGCTCCTTATAGCGCCTCAGCAAGTCTACACCGATCTGGATATGGGTCCCCTCTATCTCATGGTCAACCGCCTTACCAATGTCATGTAAGAGACCTGCTCGGCGAGCAAGTTTCTCGTCTGCACCGAGTTCGGCGGCCATCATGGCAGCTAGATGGGCTACTTCAACAGAATGCTTCAATACATTCTGGCCATAACTGGTCCGGAATCTAAGGCGTCCCAATAGCTTGACGAGCTCTGGGTGTAACCCATGGACTCTTGCTGCGAAGGTAGCCTGTTCCCCTTCTTCTCGAATCACAGCTTCCACTTCTCGCTGGGCTTTTTCTACCATCTCTTCGATGCGAGCAGGATGGATCCGTCCATCGGAGACAAGTTTCTCCAAGGCGATCCTGGCGATCTCTCGCCTAATGGGATCAAAGCCCGATAGGATCACTGCTTCCGGCGTATCGTCAATAATCAGATCGATCCCTGTAAGCGTCTCCAATGTGCGGATGTTGCGCCCTTCACGACCAATGATTCGCCCTTTCATCTCATCATTGGGTAAGTTGACTACCGAGACTGTGGATTCAGCCACATGATCCGCCGAACATCGTTGGATAGCTAGGGAAAGTATCTCCCGGGAGCGCTTTTCCGCTTCTTCCTTGGCTTGAGATTCCAAATCCTTGACCATTATGGCAGTCTCGTGTTTGACAGCCTCTTCTACTTGTCGGAAAAGCAGCTCTTTAGCTTCCTCAACGGAAAGCTCGGATATTCTCTGCAGCTCCGCCTGCTGCTCTTCGAGAACCTGTTCCACTTCTGCCTGGGTCTCAGCTACTTCTCTTCTTTCCTTTTCTAGAACCCCTTCTTTCCTATCGACGTTCTCTGAGCGACGATCTAGGGATTCCTCTTTTTGCAGGAGACGCCGTTCTACCTGCTGCAGCTCGTTGCGTCGATCCCTATGCTCCCGCTCCAGTTCTGAACGTAGCTTATGGGCTTCTTCCTTAGCCTCCAACATGACCTCTCGTTGTCTAGCCTCAGCATCTCGTTCCGCATCCTGCATAATCCGCTCCGCAGCCTCTTCGGCAGACTTGATCTTGGCTTCTGCCAAAGATCTGCGCATAAAATAGCCGGCGCCAAAAGCGACGGCAGCTACGAGCACAAAGTAAAGCAAAATAATCGCTGTCACCTCCCCGTACATTAGGTATTAAATTCAAAGTGCCTGCAAATAAAGCCGAGTAGAGACTCGGCTAGTTGAATGACTACCAGACAATGCCCTCAAACATCTGCTCCACAGTGTAATTTTAGCTTGTTTTGGGATCCCTGTCAAGGAAGATGAAGAGCCCGCAAAGCCTGGATCTCAGTCACCTGAATCTAAGATATTTCCGTGTTTTCCACTGTCTCACTGATGGCTCGACGAATGTCTTCTGGGCGAAACCCCCGCCTTCCCAGAAAGCCCGCTAATTTGCGCGCCACAGCTGCTGGGTCCTGACCTCGATAGCGGAGAGCCTGCTTGGCCGCTAATTGCCTAGCAAGGGCGGCTTCATCTACAGTTGCGTTGAAATGATCCACAGCTTCATCGATGATGGACTGAGGAATACCCTTCTGCCAAAGCTCCTGCGCCAACCTCCGCGCACCCATAGGGTTGGTGCGACATCGGTCCTCGATCCACTGCAAGGCAAAGCGCACATCATCCACATAGCCTAGATGCCGCAGCCAAGCAACCACCTCATCTTGTATGGATGAGGTGTGGTCCTTACGTTGAAGATATTGCCGGATCTCCGCACTAGATCGAGAGCGAAAAGTCAGGAAATAGAGGGCCTGCTCTTTGGCAGTACCGATCTGGTCCATTACTTTCCATCCTTAGTGACATCTGATTTGTCTGTCTCGGGATCTGCAGGTCCAAGGCCGACGGCTGCCTTGGCGCGGGTCTCGATCTCATTGGCCAAATCAGGATTTTGCTTCAAGAAATCTTTAGCATTTTCTCGTCCTTGACCAAGACGTATATCTCCATAGGAATACCAAGCTCCGCTCTTATTCACAATATCCATGTCGGCGGCAACGTCCAAGATGTTGCCCTCTCGGGAGATACCTTCCCCATACATGATATCAAATTCAGCATCTCGGAAAGGTGGTGCGATTTTGTTTTTCACCACTCGCACTCGAGTCCGACTACCGATCATCTCATTACCCTGTTTAAGAGTCTCTATACGCCTGATATCCATCCTAATAGAGGCATAGAACTTTAGAGCCCGCCCTCCGGGAGTAACTTCTGGATTTCCAAACATGACGCCCACTTTCTCCCGAATTTGGTTGGTGAAAACCACTGTCGTCCTCGACTTGCTAATGGCTCCAGTCAGCTTCCTGAGGGCTTGGGACATCAGCCTAGCTTGCAGACCAACATGGGCATCGCCCATCTCGCCTTCGATCTCAGCTCGGGGAACCAAAGCAGCTACTGAGTCCACCACCACCACATCCACCGCACCGCTTCTCACTAAAGCTTCCGCAATCTCCAAAGCCTGTTCGGCATTGTCAGGTTGGGAAATCAACAGATTCTCAATGTCTACTCCCAGTCGCTTGGCATAGGTCGGATCCTGGGCATGCTCTACATCAATAAATGCCGCTATGCCGCCAGTTTTTTGGGCTTCCGCCATTATGTGCAAAGCCAGAGTGGTCTTCCCAGAGGATTCCGGTCCAAATATCTCAATGACACGGCCTCTGGGCACTCCACCGACTCCTAGAGCCAAATCCAAGGCCAGTGATCCAGTAGGAATAATCTGTATATCGGTGGTGTTGGTTTCACCTAACCGCATTATAGAACCCTTCCCAAATTGCTTTTCTATCTGATGTAAAGCCATGTCCAAAGCCTTGAGCTTTTCTGACATGCGCCCACTCCTCTCGTAATCAGTATCCCCAGTTGCTCCAAACAACTGTTCGCAATGGAAGTATATCACATTCAACCAGGCGAAACAACTGGTGACGTGGGTATAACCCGAAACCTGGGTGTAGGACACATCTAGACTTCGACACCGGCCATACCAATCCTCTTCAGGCCCTAGGCCTCTCCCAGCAAATGATGGCGAAGCATATCCAGGGCTGCCAAGGCCGCTCGCTCCTTCACCTGCTGGCGATCTCCGCTCAACCTCCGTTCTTGCACAAATGTACCTTCAGCAGAGCTCAAACCAAAATACACCAACCCCACTGGCTTGGTTGCCGTTCCCCCACCCGGTCCAGCTATGCCTGTAACCGCTAGGCCTATATCTGTGCCTGCCCATTGTCTTACTCCCTTGGCCATGGCTTCTGCTACCTGCCCGCTCACTGCCCCATAGTCCTTCAGTAGTTGGGAGTTGACACCCAAAATCGCTTCTTTAGCTAGATTACTGTAGGTCACTGCTCCCTGCATGTAGTACCCCGAACTGCCGGGTACATTGGTCAATTTGTGGGAGACTAATCCCCCAGTACAAGATTCAGCTAACGCTACTGTGCGACCCTGAGCCAGCAATAGCTTGGCCACCACAGCCTCCATTCCTTCATCACCATAGCCATAGAAGTATTCACCCACACGGCTTAACAGCTCCTTCTCCACGGGGTCGATCAGCTGGGTTGCTTCGGTCTCACTATGGGCTTTGGCTGTAATTCTCAACCGCACCTCCCCACTACCGGCATAGGGAGCAATTGTAGGATTAGTCTGTGCAGCCAAGAGATCCTTGATCAAATTCTCCAAATTGGACTCGCCCAATCCGTAGAATCGGAGTACCCGGGAGAAAATAATCCCACCTCCGCCAGCAGCGGCACGACCTGCCAGGTACGGAATCACGGAATCCTCCATGATGGCCTCAAGTTCCACCGGCACCCCCGGAAGCATAATAATTGCCTCCCCTCCCGCCAGCTCCAACAGGACACCGGGGGCTGTCCCTTTGGGGTTGGGAAGCGCTTTCGAGCCTCTGGGCAAGTAGGCTTGGCGCCGGTTATTGTCTGACATAGTGATTTGCATGCGGCGAAATCTTTGTTCAATGGCCTTGAGAGCTTCAGTGCAAAGCACCAAATCTCTGTCAAAGGCTAGAGCTACAGCTTCCTTAGTCAAATCATCGCCAGTAGGTCCCAACCCCCCCGCGGTAATCACCACATCAGATCTTTGGTGGGCTTCCCTAACCAATTGAGCGATCCTTGCCTGATTGTCCCCCACCTTAGTTACATAGTACAAATCGATACCCATGGCTGCCAATCGCTCTGCAAGATATGCCGAATTAGTGTCTATAACCTCTCCCAAAAGCAATTCTGTCCCTACCATTATAAGTTCCGCAATCACACCTGATCGGGTCACTACGATTCCGCTCCGACAGAAAAGAAAAGTGACCCACACCTCCCAGTCAAATAAAGTGATTTCTCGTTCGGTTATAGTTCTGTAGACTTATCGTATATCCTTTCGGATGAGTAGAGAATCAATGCAGCTCACCTAGGAAACCTCAAGAACCAAGACCCTGTAAAACTTGTGTTAAGTGCCTGCATGTTGCCTTGACTCCTATGTTCAGGGTGATATAATTCAATGTGGTGTGCGGGACAAACTGATACATAGGCGGGTCGTATCTAGTCCCTATTATCTGCATATATTTGATACATGCCTCAATACAAAGTGCCTTGATGAGAAACCATTCCGGGGGGTGAAAGACGTGACATGTCCCAAGAGAGACCTACAGATTAGCCCTAGCCGCTGCCTTACCTGTGAGTTTTTTGGGGGCTATCATAATCAGGGAGTCTTGTGTTACAAAGCTCGACGGCGTCTCGCCTTTGACTTCAAAAAAAAGCCTTTGCCGACCTTTGCTGCGCGGTAGAGCTGACAGCTGACACCGCTTTGGAATAAGCTATTATTGAATACCCTTCCAGATTTCAAATGGAAGGGTATTTTTGATGGCTCTGGACAAAATATAACTAGGATCCGGAGGTGAACAAGATGGGCGAAGAGATCAAACTCCACCGTATCGCTTCCCATTGCACCGAATATGAGCCCATCTCAGATGCTCAGGGATACGGTATTTCTTGGCTCAACACTGCTATGTCCACAGACTATTCTCGCTGTGATTGGTGTGTCTACTGGCGTGAGGGTGAATGTAGCATTTACGCCAAGCGAAACAGATTCCACTAGACGGGAATCTCAGCCATCATCTGCTTTTTCGATTCCACCAATTCACTAACAGTAGTATCCCGTAGAACCTGCAGCATTGCATCCTGGGCTCGTGTCCATAGCTCGTGTAGTGGGCAATGAGGGCGATTTTCACAGATTGCACTTTCATCTAGTAGGCAACGGGTAATGGCAATAGGGCCATCCACAGTCTCGATTATCTCGAGAACCGTCAGATCGCCTAGTTTGGTGGCTGCTCTCACGCCACCACCAGGGCCCCGCATACCCTCAACCCATCCCGCTTGGCTGAGTATAGAAATGATCTGAGGTACAAACGTTCTGGGAATGCCTTGCCGATCTGCAATATCTCGTGCGGTAACAAAGCATTCCTCTGGCTGATTGGCGAGATCTAAGAGAATGGTCACGGCATACTCTGCTTTCTTGGTAATTTCCACATAGTCTGCGACTCTTAACTGCGCGTCGAAATCAGGCGCAACAGAGCCGCCCTGCCCCCTTCCTGCTGTATCGTTTTCCTGTCGGTCCCTCACAAATCCTGTCGCCAACTAACATAGTTCGTTTGTTACTATTATCACACTCTCAAGGCCGACAGTCAACCACACAAGTGAAACAAACCCATAAGGCAGGTGACGTCAATAGACTATTCTCATAGGCACATTAGCTAGCCATCAGCTCCCGAAAACGGCTTCCAGACAGTTTCTCTTGCTTAAGCAATTCCTCAGCTAAAGGATGAATCGCACTTTGGTGGGCGCCCAATAATTCCCGAACCCGCTTTTCCTGTTGCACCATAATCGCCTGTACTTCACCATTAATGTCCTGGGATCTGACATGCTGCTTGCTCACTATGCCTAAACCCGACATGCCGCTGTAGATAAGCTGTTCCGCCGCTTCGACGGCTTGATCGAAATCACCTTTTGAACCGGTGCTGCGGCTTCCAAAAACCATCTCTTCCAACACGGCGCCACCTAAGGCAATAGCTATTTGATCAAGCAGTTGCTCTTGACTATAGAGATAGCGGTCACCCTCGGGGGCCTGACGCATATATCCCAAAGCTTGTCCCCGGGGAGTTACTGTTAATGACGAGACAGACCCCTCTCGGATGATTTCACTAATTAGTGCATGACCCGTCTCGTGATAAGCAACTCGCCTGCGCTCCTCTTCCAAGGGCTGGCGATCCAATTTCTCCCCGAGCATGATTTTCTCCAGTGCTTCCCGGATATCTTCTTCCTCGATTTGCTTTGAGCCACACCGCAGAGCATGGATGGCGGCCTCATTTAACAGACTCTCAAGATGGGCACCGGAAAAACCAAAGGTCTCAGTAGCAACTTTCTCCAAATCAACATTGGAGGCCAAAGGTTTATTCCGGGCATGGATGCGCAATATGTGCAACCTACCCTCTTTATCTGGCAACTCCACACGAACGACCCGATCAAAGCGGCCTGGACGAATCAAGGCCTGATCCAGCAGATCTGGCCGATTGGTAGCGCCTACCACCAAAATGCTAGGCTCAACGTCGACATTGATACCATCCATCTCTACCAGCAACTGATTCAGCGTTTGATCATATTCCAAATGGCTGCTGTTGCGGCCCCTCTTACCCCCCACCACCTCAATCTCATCTATGAAGATGATTGCACTTTCTTTCCCCTGGGCAGCAGCTGTTTGTCTACCCATGGCAAAGATCTTGCGGACTCTTTGAGCTCCGACCCCAGCATACATCTCCACAAAAGACGAACCGCTGGTTGCGATAAAAGCTGCGTTGGTGAAGCTCGCTGCCGCCTTGGCTAGCAAGGTTTTGCCCGTGCCCGGCGGGCCCACCATCAAAATGCCTTTTAAAGGACGAATACCTAAATGTAAGCATTTTTCCTTATTACTCACAAATTCCAAGGCTTCTAGGAGCTCTCGCTTGGCAGATTCCTGCCCACCTATATCATCGAAGGTCACTGCAGATTTTGTAGGGTTACGGGCATCGATGGCCAAAGTCTCTAGCTTTCGATCTCCCACTAACCGGCCCGTAAACATCAAACGAAGCAACACAGCTAGCCCAGCCAAAACTGCTATGGGCGTGATGTCCATCCCCCAGAGCCCCAAGGCTATAGTCAAGGCTAGCCCTGCGCCAATCGCCGCCTCTTTCCAGTGGATTTCCATAGCCTCACCCCTCCCCACGGTTATCTCCCCGCGTCAATTCGGAACTTTGTGATATAGTCAGATCACGGGAAAACACCTGATAAAGATGTTCCGACCCATAGTGCATCTCCAGGTAGACGAATTCTTTGTCCACCCAGATTTCCCCATTTTCTATACCACGGGTAACTAGTTCACCCTGTACAGCTTGGGCCATTGACTGAAATTGACCAGTAGCTATACCTTGGGCAATGGCATAATGAATGTTGTACAGAACGTGGGAAAGAATAGGTCCCCGGTCATCTTGTAACGTGATTCGGTGAGGCGGAATTCCCGCCTGTTTGGCTAAAACGAGGAGCTCGTCGTAGGTTGATTTCAAGCCAACCCCATGGCCTATGTGGGCAGCTAGACTTAGCCCTTCCGGCCCAGACTGAATGCTGACGCTATCTATCCCTGAGAGATCAGCAAACTGCGCCTCCAGGCTGTTTAGCGCCCGCCGCTGGAAAATAAAATGCTGGCCAAGCAAAAGCATGGCCAATGTCACAATAAAAACAATGATAATAACAGGAATCTTAAGATTTCCCATGCATGCCCCTCCCCAGCCATTATAGCATGGGGAGAGAGTCTGGAAAGATGTAATACCTACCAAGTGGTAATGGGCAGGGAGTCCAGGCATGGGAGATGAACTAGCTAGCAGGTTTCAACGAAATAGCCCTCTAGCCTTATGAAAATAATCCAAGCCCGATATAACAGTTATAGCAGTGGCCAAGCCCATTAGAAATTCTCCAAAGGGCCACTGCAAAATCAAAGCGACAATAGCCGACATCTGCAAGGCGGTCTTCACTTTGGCAATGCGGCTAGCCGGAATGACTATACCCTCAATGGCTGCGATGATCCTCAGCCCGGAAACAGCAAACTCCCGACCCACTATCAAGACAGCTACCCATGAGGAGACTCTCCCCAATTCCACCAAAGTAAATAAAGCGGCTGTCACCAGCAGCTTATCTGCCAGCGGATCTACCAACTGTCCAAAACGGGTAACTTCTTTGCGTATGCGGGCAGCATAACCATCAAGGCTATCTGTTAGAGCTGCGAGCCCAAAGATAATGGCTGCCAAAGTATCGCTATACTGTAGCGAACTGGACATGAGCACCATGAAAACAGGAATGAGCAATATCCTAGTAAAAGTGATGGCAGTCGCTAAAGTTAACCGTCGCATGGTGTGTCACCTCGTACTTCCATAGTCTCCGCTACTAGGTCATAGCTATGGCCTTGGATGATTCGAGCTGGAGCCAACTCCCCCGCCGGGAGCCAGCGGTTACCGATATATATGACCCCATCCACATCAGGGGCTTGATACTGGGAGCGGGCAACCAATACCAAATCTGTTTCCTCACAGGGTCCGTCGATGATCACCTCATAGGTTTGGCCCACCCGTGCTTGGTTCTTTTTTTCAGAGATCTCTTGTTGCAGCTTCATGGCACGCTTATACCGCTCTTCCTTGATGGCTTCCGGCACTTGGTCCGGCAACTGGGCAGCTGGAGTTCCTTCTTCTGCAGAATATGAGAAAATGCCAACATGATCGAATCGGATTTCAGCTAGAAAACTCAGAAGTTCCTGGAATTCTGCCTCAGTTTCACCGGGGAACCCTACAATGAACGAGCTGCGCAAAGCAACATCGGGCATAGCATTGCGCAGATTATCAATGAGCCGCTTTTGGGCCTTGGCAACCGGTCCTCTGCCCATCCGTACCAGTACACTATCACTGGCATGTTGCAGTGGCAGATCTACATAGTGACATACCTTGGGGTTTCGGACAAACTCCTCGATGAGGCGGTGTGAAAATGTAGTAGGATAGGTATACAGGACCCGCAGCCAATGGATTTCGGGGATTTTGGCTAGCTCCCTTAACAGCTCCGGGAGTTCCGGCGCGTCGGGTAGATCCTTCCCATAGGCACTGGTATCTTGAGCAATAAGGATCAGCTCCCGAGCACCATTATCCGCTAAACACTGGGCTTCCTCCAAAATGTTGGCCATGGTTCTGCTTCTATAGGGTCCCCGTAGCGAAGGAATCACACAATAGGCACAGCTATGACTGCAACCTTCGGCAATTTTGAGATAAACACTATGGGGAGCGGTGGTCACCACACGGGCCAGCGGCTCATCGTAGTCAAATCCGGGATGGCTCACATACGTGACCCTTTGACCCTCTTCAACAGCTTGCAGCAGTTCTGGCAACCGATCCAATTCACCGGTACCCAGCATCCCATCGATTTCCGGGATCTCCTCCATGAGCTCCCGACTATAGCGCTGACTTAGGCAACCGGCAACAATCAGAGCACGGCACCGCCCAGTCTCTTTGTGCATGGCCATTTCCAGAATCGTATTGATGGATTCCGATTTGGCCGACTCAATGAACCCGCAAGTATTCACAACAATCACATCGGCTGCCTCTGCATGGGAAGTGATATCATAGCCAGCTCCCTGCAAACTGCCCAACATGATCTCACTGTCTATTAGGTTCTTGGAGCAACCTAAAGACACCATACCTATTTTGAAAGGTGACGTCCCTTCGGGCCCTATGTTCTGTAAAGCTTGCTTATAAACCAATACATTCTCACCCGTTTCATTGACAAAAAGCGACAAAACCATTCGTGAAATAGTTCTGGCTGCTTCCGAAGAACTCCTGCACCCAGCCGGCGACAGTTTAAGGAGAAAGCCCTATACTGGCAGGGATGCAGCCTCCCTAGGTGGAACACTTACTATCAGGCAAAACCACATGTGCCATCCATCAATGGGCAGTGTAACGGAAAGGAGATTAAATGATAGCCATAGTCTTCATCATTTTGGTTGGTCTTGAGGCATGGACTAGGCCCCGGGCAGCCTATCCCTTCCTAGCTTTACTCATCCTCACAGGAGTTATGGTCAAGGATAACTTCATCCAGATGACTATATTTTGGCAGGGAGTCACTTGGGCTGGCTATCTTGCTTTCAGTCCCCACTCGTCAAAGATTGGGGTACCCATTGGAGGAGAGCCCCAACCTTCTGCAGGGAACAGAACCCTCAATTGGGGCATATTGCTGCAGATAGGTGCTGATCTTATTCTCATCTTTATGGCACTTCTGCTGAGCATACAGCCCGGTGCTCCCAATCTAGCTCAGTTGTACACATCTCCGTCTACGCTGTGGCCAGCAACTGCCCCAAGATGGCTTTTCTTTGGACTGTGGGCAGCCATTCCCATACTGAAGACGGGGGCTTTTGCATCTATTCAAAGACAGCGGCTATTTGCACAAAATGACAACGCTTATGCTTGGTCTTTTTGGTTGTCCAGTAGCTTGGTATCCATCTACCAAATAGTGCATTTAGGACGCGTCTGCTTTCCTACCATACAGACTCTATCTGGCACTGCTAGCCTAGTGGCTTCGGTATTGATCCTAATATATGGGCTACCCAAGGCAACCTGTCGCTGGGATAGCGCCTGGAGACGGCAACCTCGCCCCACGTTGCCCCCTATGGACCAAATTATCACCACTTGGGACACAAAGCTCTCCCTTGGGGCTATCAACCTAGGAGTGTCTACATTAGTGCTTCTTGGCACTGCCTGTATGGAGTTTGAAACGGGATGCTTAAGATTCGGTAACAACCTGAGCCGACTGCTCTTGGACGCTGCCCGGGCAGCCAAACAACTCTGTCGACCTAAGAAATGAAGCTTAGATTAGTGATGGATATGGCAAAGCTTTGTCTCAATGAACAGGAGGTCATCCTTGGTGCTCACAACCCTTGTATTTTTCCCGTCCGCGGCAGCTCTTCTGCTAATGCTTGCCCCCCGGGATAATCCACGGCTCTTATACAAGCTCAATATCGCCATCGCTTGCGTACCGTTGGTCATGGTTCTACTGCTTTGGCCGCCATTCCTCTCGAACTCCGTTCTGTCTCTACTAGAAAGCAGAGCATGGATTCCCACAATAGGGGCTTCCTATGCTCTGCGGATCGATGGGATCAATCTTCCTTTTCTGACCATGATCACTTTCCTTGTTGCCATAGCCAGCATGCTGCCACCGATTGGCGACGAAAATCTGCGCAAGCAAAGTATCCTCCTCTTTTTTTGGGAGACAGTTCTATTGGGTGCGTTTTTGTCCCACGACTATGTGCTTTTCGTTATGTTTTGGGCCGCTAGTACCGTCCCCATATACTACCTCATGGAGGCACCTAGTGAACCACGTGAACTACCCACAGCGAAAACTTACGTTTTCTCTAGCCTACTGAGTATAGCGGCCTTGGCCATCGGGCTACTTATCTTGTCGGCCTCTCTGGAAGCCCCCATCTTTGCCGTAGATGAACTCAGTAACATAGTTACTACCAGTTTGGATCCAGCAACCCAGTGGTGGACCTTCCTTGCCATCTTTGTGGGCTGTTCCTTACGTCTCCCAGTGTTCCCTATGCACATCTGGCTACCCCTAACACTCCCTCGCCTACCTGTTGCCGCTGGGATGGTATTAGTGGGAGGGTTTATACCCCTGGGCATCTATGGCCTCCTGCGCTTTGCCCTGGCAGTGTTATCTGATGCCATAGCTGCCTTTACCTTAGTCTTGGCTATAGCCGGGGTGGTTAACCTGATCTTTGGTTCGCTGGCATCATTAGGCACGGAAAACCGCCGCCGCAAAGCCGGCTACCAGACTATGGCGTATACAGGTATCGCCCTCTTGGCTACCGCTACCTTCACATTAGGAGGCATTAGTGGTGCACTCTATACAATGATTGCTCTAGGATTAGCAATGGCCTATTCGCTGGCACTAACTGTGCTAACTTACCCCCAAGATAGCCCGAGGGGCTGGCCACTCCTGCTTTATGGTCTAGATGCCGCTCAGCAGTTACGCTTGCCCGGCTTTGCCGGCTTTATTGGCCTTCTTACGGCCTTTTCCCCCATATTCCGCAGTTTCCCCAAAATGTCTATATCTGTAATTGCGGCCCTCATCCTCATAGCTATTGACTATGGTCGACTTCTGTCAGAGATGTTGAGCACTGGACCTGACGACAACATCGGGGCCCCCAGGACAAGCTTGTCACCTCTGACGGCAGGGGCTGGAACGGCGGCTAGTCTACTTCTATTCGCCAGTGTTGTGCTGGGATTTAGACCCGATCTAGTCCTCCAGATAATCGAGCCGGCCATCCGCCAGATCCTGCCACTGCTAAACTGACCAGGGGTGCTAATCAGCCAGATCTTCGAAGAGGATCGCCGTAGACTGTAGCAGCTCCTGGACAATATGTTCAGGAGTCCTGCCCCGCAGCTGGCTCTCGGGCTTCAAGATCAAGCGATGACTGAGCACTGGTATGGCTAAATGCTTCACGTCGTCGGGAAGCACATAGTCACGGCCCCGCAATGCTGCCAAAGCTTGGCCTGCTCGAAAGAGTGCGAGAGAGCCCCGGGGGCTTGCCCCCAATAGCACATCCCTATGTCGACGGGTTGCCGCGGTGAGTCTGACAACGTATTCCCTAACAGAGTCCTCCACATAAATTCCCCTGATTTGCTCCTGCAGGCCAACAAAAGTCTCCGGATCAGTGCAGGCTTCGATGCTCTCTATTGGGTGCCGGTGTTGCAGACGAACCATAATCTCGTTTTCCTCCGCCTCAGTGGGATACCCGAGCCTAATCTTCATAAAGAACCTATCCAATTGAGCTTCAGGGAGTGGGAAGGTGCCTTCGTACTCCACAGGATTTTGAGTTGCCATGACCAGAAAAGGCCGAGGCAGCAGCCAAGTCTTGCCATCTACTGTGATCTGGCTTTCCGCCATGCATTCCAGTAAACTCGACTGGGTCCTCGGTGTAGCTCGATTGATTTCGTCAGTCAGTAAAATCTGGGACATGACAGGACCTTGACGAAAAACAAACTCCCCCCGGGTTGGGTCAAATACTGACACACCAAGCACATCTGAAGGCAAGAGATCAGGAGTACACTGAATACGACTGAAGGTGCAGCCTAACGAGCGTGCCATAGCCCGAGCCAGCATGGTCTTTCCCACCCCTGGAACATCCTCAACTAGTACATGACCTTCAGCGAGCAAGGCCAAAAGCATCATCTCCACCGACTGGGACTTGCCGATAATCACCTGATTGACATTGTCCATAATGCGGTGGCCGATAGACTGTATTTGTGTGACATCCACCGGCTGCCCCCGCCTTGCGCTCCTCGCCATGACACACCACTCCCTTTCAGCTAGACAGCCCAATGCGTGATACCACATTCATTTCTTTTCATCGGCCTCATTAGGTCCAGCCTCTTCCCCATCCAGCCAGGCGTGGAAGCTGGCCACGATCGTATCCCACAGTGCCCGTACCACTGGTTTGATTCCCTGAGGAAAATCATGGGCACTATAGCGGGCTTGTAAGTAATATTCCGTTAAGAGCCTGACTTCGGCTTGAGCCTCGCTGAGCCTATTTCCCATACTAACGGAATACTCTAAGGGTGTTTCGCTCTGCCTTGGCCCTATTCCATGTCGACTAAAGGTTTCAATCAATAGAGCGAATAAATGACGTATGTATAAAGCGGGAGCTGAGGGAGGCGGCCCTCGAAGCTGCTCCTTCTCTCCAGAGCTATTTGTGTCTCCAGTCGATCTCATTTGTGGTAATCTTTGCAGGAGTGCTTTACCTCGCCGAACACTGACCCGACAGAGCCTTAATACCTGCAGAACCGTTTCTTTAACCCACAGATAGACATAAATGGGAACCCTCAGCATTCCGTGGAGCCTTTCCCATTCTTCCTGGAAAAACATGAAAAGTACCAACCCCAAAACACCAATCACTATTCCTGCGATCAAGAGCGCCCAGATAAATGACACTGCTAGATAAAACAGTCCCACCAACCAGCTAGGATTGACATTCTCCATGGGACCTAGCCGCTCCCGTGAAGGACTGTACCCAGACTGCCCCACAGCCTCCCGCCCGGGCAAAGTGAAATCTAATCCCGTCCCTATCCACGTGGCCAAAGTCTCCATGGTGCGGGTAACACTGAATGGTGATAGGGTGGCCGGCACAAGGGCTGCTATGAGGAGCACCAGAGCCACAAAACTCAAACTGCTCCATAGCCACTGCCTAGGCAGCTCCCGATTGGCCCGCACGCCAACTTCCTCCCAGATGACCTGCAAGCGATAGAGATAGACAGATGTCTGAAGTAACATGCCGGACAGCAGAAAACCTATGGTAGCTAGATTAGTCGCCACGTTCCAGCCCTGAAGATCTTGCAGCCTGTGGGGAAAACTCTCGATGACTATGGCACTGGAAACGCAAATTGCAGACGCGTAAAACAAGAACCTACGGGTGAAATAGCTCATAGCTCGCGCCCGATCTCTAGAAACCTGATAGTCAGAGAGCAGCGACTCAGTCTCCCAGGAGAAGGTAGCTGCCCCCTGATCGCCCACATCCCGAGCTATATCGCCCAGCCAAACAAACGTCTGACCATATCCCCTAGCCAAGAACCAAGCCGCAGCTGCCACCAAGAGCGGCAAAAGGGTCATGTGATCATTCCATAGAGCAGTGGACAGGAACCGATAGCCTTGACCGTAGCCGTCCCAACGCAAAAATCCATAGACTAGTCCCATCACCAGCACGAATTCCAATAATCGGAGGCTCATGGGGGTCCGGAGCCGCAAATGTACACCGATAGCGTAAACGCTCTCCAATGCAATGATGGCCCCTAATGCCATGAGCCACCGGGGAATGGGAACGTCAGGCAAAAAGACCATCAGATACTGCCGGATCAAAATCAAGAGGCTTGTGATCAAAGTAGCAGCCAAGAAGGGCATGATGAATCTACCTAGCCAATGGATTTGCTGTTTGGCTATTTGCCGAAGCCTATCCATATGCTCATTCCCCATAGGTCCAGTAGATCGGGTCTCCTGCATGATACCACTCCTTTCCACTGAGCTAGAGCCTAGCCCGTACCCCAGGCCATGGTTTCGCCCTTGCTTACCTCAAACATCTGCAGACTTGACTGGGATGGTTGGTACAGAAGCTGGGGATGCTGAATTTTCCCCCCCACCACAAAGATCAGCACTTGGTAACCCCATCTGACCAAAGCCGTCGCCGTCTCCACTAACTGAGATGAGTCGCTGGGCGTGACTATGAGAAACGTTGCTCCCCATGCCAGATTCCTTGCCTCACTGGTCAACATCGGGACAAACTCCGCCCCTGGGTGGCATTGGGCGCCGGCCAAAGCCTCCAAGATCCCCATTAATTGCGGGATTCCCTTCCGCGGCAAAAACTTAACAGCTACCGCCTCGCTCCATGAACCACCTAGAGGCGGCTGGGCCTCATCGTCGGAATTTGCCTCAGCTCGCTGCTCTTGCAGGTACCCATTGGCTATTAAGCCAAAAGACTCTCCTCTGCGAGCCAAATAGTTGGCTAGGCTGGCCGCGGTCTCTATAGCCAACTCACTATCCAGATACAACGTATGGACGGAGTAATCATTTTCGTCGAGATTTAGGCATACCACTGTATCTACCGCAACAGTGTGCTGGAACTGCTTTACCTGCAGTTCACCTGTGCGGGCA
>DAIQRD010000001.1:69061-85898 GCA_036786445.1 Bacillota bacterium | reverse complement strand
GCTGCGACTCACCAGTGATGTTGCGGGCTATGTTGACCTAACTTTGGATTACGATCCAGACACGGTGTTCCTATTTGCCAAGAAGGCGCTCAATGATGTAACCGTGGGCGGAGCCCTAAAGAAGAGCTTGGTTGAGGAAGGCGTGCTGGTAGCTGGTCATGTGGTCTATAACGTTGGCGCATTCACAATCACCGGGGAAGCCGGGATCGATACTGCAAAGGAAGAGGACAATACTCTTCTCGGCGGTAAAGTGGCCTATGAGCTCAATGACAAGTTGACTTTGAATGGCAAAGTCACCCATAAGGCAGAGAAAATTAAGGACAATGGCGAGCTCGTTATTGAGGGTGGCGCAGTCTACACCGACGACCTTTTCAAGGTTGCTGGCACCTTGACCCGGACAGACGACCTAGTAGATGCTCCTAAGGCGGAGGCTACCTACAAGGTGAAGGGCAACGTAACCTATCGCTCCAACGAAGATGTTGACTATGGCGATCTGTTCGATGATTATGATACTTTGACAGGTTTCGCCGCCTTTGCTGAGGGTGCATACACCACAGCTAAGGACGTAGCTGGCGACGAAGAGCCATTGATGGAAGTTACCCTAAAGGGTGCTGCTGTTGCAGTTCCAGGTATGGTGTGGGCAAAAGGTCAGTTCGTTTATAAATCTGATGAAGATGGAACCGCAGAAGATGAAGATTTCGACTTCATCAAGAGCAATAGCAGCTTGACCGAAGACGTAGTTCTGAATGCAAAGGACTACTATCGTCTCACTGCTGAGAGCACTGTTCAGCTAACTGAGAAAATCAAGCTTAAGCCTGCTGTGAAATATGCAGCTTGGACCGGAATGACCGTTAAAAAGTACGGCAACATTCCAGCTGATGATGAAAGCAAATACTCTGCATCAGCTGACGAAATGACTGAGCTTGAACTAGTAGCAGCCATGACCTATGCGCTGTCTGATAGCTCTGAGGTTGGTCTGTCCTATACCGACCGGACTCAGAAGTTCGATGCTGCTGAGCTCAAAGACGGCTTTGCTAAGGTATACTTCAAGACCACATTCTAAGCCAAAACTGCATCATCAACCCCAGGGGTTCTCTCCTGGGGTTTTTCTCTTTTCATGGTTGAATTTGGGTGGATTGGGTGACTTGGCTGGAAGTGATATGGATTGCCAAAGAAAAACTCGCCATGGAAGAAGGATATTAAAATTTGCCGTTGAATAATGTTTACAAGAGAGTAACCCGAAGCAGGTTGCTTTGCGGTTTGATATAGATAACAATCCATAAAGTGTTATTTCTAAGCCAAGCAAAGACGCTTGTAATTCTTATTATGCAATGTTTTTCTTCGGGTTTTGACCTCTCTCTGGAGTCTCGATTATGTAGATATAATCATCGTTCCGGGGGGTGAGCAGTAAGCAAGGACTGGGTGTAGCGAACAGCGTTCTATTGGCAAGTTGTTATGCCATGTTAGATATAGAAGGAGGTCAATATACGAATGGCAGGAGTTACACTGCAAAACGTTACTAAACGATTCGGTAATGTTGTAGCCGTTAATAGTGCATCTTTGGAGATTAAGGATAAGGAATTTATCGTATTAGTCGGGCCCTCTGGATGTGGTAAGTCAACCACCCTAAGGATGGTAGCCGGTCTGGAAGAGATTAGTGAAGGCACGATTTTGATTGGTGATACTGTCGTCAACGACATTCCCCCGAAAGACCGGGATATCGCCATGGTATTCCAGAACTACGCACTTTACCCCCATATGGATGTCTACAACAATATGGCCTTTGGATTGAAGCTCCGCAAGTTTCCCAAGGCCCAGATTGACCAGCGGGTAAAAGAAGCTGCTCGCTTGTTGGGTATTGAGAACCTACTGGACAGAAAGCCTAAGGCACTATCAGGTGGTCAGAGACAGCGTGTAGCTGTTGGGCGAGCCATTGTGCGAGAGCCCAAGGTCTTCCTTATGGACGAACCTCTCTCCAACCTCGATGCTAAACTACGTGTACAGATGAGAGCTGAGCTTTCCAAGCTGCACAATCGTCTACAGACGACTATCATCTACGTTACCCATGACCAGACGGAAGCGATGACCATGGGCGACCGCATTGTTGTCATGAAGGATGGTTTCATTCAGCAGGTTGGCGCTCCCCTAGAGATTTACAACCATCCCAACAGCATCTTTGTTGCCGGCTTCATCGGTAGCCCGGCGATGAACTTCATGGATGTTGTCTTGCGCAAGGATGGCGATAACTATATAGTCGATGGCGGCGAGTTCAAGCTGACCATTGACCCGGCTAGAGTAGCACAGTACAAGAATCTAGGCAAGTATGTGAACAAGGAAGTCGTATTTGGCATCAGACCTGAAGATATTGAAGATGCTGAACTGGCCCAAGATATAATCGAGACTTCCGTCATGGCAGCTACGGTGGACGTAACAGAGCCTATGGGTGCTGAGGTTTACGCCTACTTCTCGTCAGGGCGGCATAGCTTTATCGCACGGCTGGATCCCACTACCAAGGCAGCCGATGGAAGACAGCAGAAAGTACAGCTAAATATGGCCAAGATCCATCTTTTTGACAAGGACACCGAGGCCACTATTGTATAGCTTGTATAAGTGAGCTTTCGCTAGTATACTGGACAGCCGGAATGTAACACTCCGGCTGTTTTGCTACCATGGACTTGGATGGGACTGGGACATGGTGGCAGTTGGTAATAGATAATATCTCCGGAAAGAGAGGAGTTTGGCTCATATAGGTGGAATAAATCACTATCAAGGTTTTGGCTACCGGCTCGTACCGGCTGATGGGGGCGTCAGCTGAAAGAGTTGGGGCTGATGTTTTAGCTTCTGCTATAGTCTGCATATACTAGGAATGAAGATGAAGGGTTGGCATTCACTAAGAGAGGGGCTACTCGAGAGTGAGTTCAACGAGACGAATCATGGTCTGTCTACCAAACAATCTGTTGGAACAGGTGGACGAAGTGGTACGTGAGCTACAGGGTAGTCGCAGCCAGTTTGTGCGGGAAGCCATGCGGTTTTACCTGATGGAGCGGCGGCGGACTCTACTACGGGAAGAGCTGATCGAAGGCTATCGGCGGATGGCCCAGCTTAACCTACAGATAGCGGAGGAGAGTGAAGTAAACTACGATTTTGATCTAGAAAACTACGAGCGGCAGCTAGCGGGGGCCAAGTGATTTTGGTACAGATACAACGAGGAGACATCTTTTACGCGAATCTTAATCCAGTGATTGGCTCAGAGCAAGGAGGCACACGGCCTGTTCTGATAATCCAGAATGATATCGGTAACAAGTATAGCCCCACTACTATTGTTGCCGCGATTACGTCTCGGATTAAGAAGGCCAAGCTGCCCACCCATATAGAGCTATCATCTAGTGATCACCAGCTTGAGAAAGATTCCGTGATCTTGTTGGAACAGATTAGGACCATTGACAAGAGGCGGCTTAAGGAAAAGATCACTAATTTGGATGCGGAGACAATGATGAAGATCGATGAGGCACTGGCGGTTAGTCTGGGCCTGATCAAAATCTAGCGGAGGTCACGCTAGTAGGCAACCTCATCGGTCTTCTATGTTTTGATCCAAGACGCCGATGGCGTCTTTTGTATTGAGGTGTACATATGTGATTGTGGAGGTTGGGGTGAGAGATTATATGACAATGGGGTTGCCTTGCAGGGAACCAAGCGGTGGTAATGGGAAGCCAGTGATTGGCATCACTTGTGGCCACACCTTTGAAGGCAGTGGGAGATTTTATGTAAACGAGCCCTATGTGCGCTGCATAGAAGCTGTAGGCGGTTTACCGTTTTTGATTCCTTGCCTCAACGCCGACGAAGACGTCAGGAGACTGATGGAACACGTAGACGGGATTCTGTTGCCTGGAGGTGTGGATGTAGATCCGGTACACTTTGGCGAGGAGCCCATCCCGGCCTTAGGTGATGTTGACCCCACTTGGGATCACCTAGAACTGTGTGCAGCCCGCTTGGCTTTGCGGTGGGATTTGCCCATTTTGGGAATCTGCCGGGGAATTCAAATGCTGAACATAGCTGCTGGTGGAACATTGTACCAGGACATACCCTCTCAATTCAAGGGTGAAATACTGCAGCACACGCAAGAGGCGCCTCGTTGGTACCCCACCCATGGGGTGCATATCGAGCCAGACACTCTTCTAGAACAGCTGCTGGGCTCCGGAGAAATGAGGGTAAATAGCTTTCATCATCAAGCAGTCAAGGTGCTTGCCCCAGGATTCAGCGCCACGGCCAGAAGCCACGATGGTATCATCGAAGCAATGGAGAGTCAATCACACGCCTTCGCTTGTGGGGTGCAGTGGCATCCCGAGCACATGGTGGCCCACTATCCTAAGCAATTAGAGCTTTTCAGACGTTTTATTGGGGCAGCGGCACAAAGACGGGAAGGGGAGGTGTAGGGCAGTCAGGCTGGAGACCTACTGCCACAGATATGCTAGCGATTACTAATGTGAGAATCTTAACCGTTACCCAGGGTACTATTGATGGAGGGACAGTGCTCATCGACGGTAACAAGATCGAAGCCGTAGGTAGGGGGGTGGCTGTTCCCCAAGGAGCGAAGGTCATTGACGGTACAGATAAGGTGCTGACCCCTGGCCTCATAGATGCCCATTCCCATGCCGGGCTAGATGAGGAAGGATTTGGGTTTGAAGGATGGGATTACAACGAAGCTACAGATCCGGCCACACCGTGGCTGCGGGCCATAGATGGGATCAACCCCGTAGAAATGGGCTTAAGGGACGCAGCCGCCAACGGAATCACCACTGTCTGTGTGGTGCCGGGCAGTGCCAATGTACTCGGTGGTGAAGGAATCGTCATCCACACCTATGGCAGCATAGTAGATGAAATGGTGGTTTCCCGGGATGCCGGGCTTAAGGTAGCCTTTGGAGAAAACCCCAAGCGTGTCTACCAGGGTCAAAAGAAGATGCCGACTACACGCATGGGCACAGCGGCTATATTGCGGGAAAACCTAGTTAGAGCTATGAACTACATGACCAAGATGGAGAAAAACCAGAAGGACCCTGACAAACCATTAGAACGGGACTTGCGGATGGAGGCTTTAGTCAGAGTTTTGCGGCGTGAGATCCCTCTAAGAGCACATGCCCATCGAGCCGATGATATTATGACTGCCTTGCGCATTGCCGATGAGTTCCAAGTGCGCGTAGTCATTGAGCATGCTACTGAGGGCCACAAAATTGCCCAACAGCTCTCTACTCGCGGTGTACCGGCTGTAGTTGGACCTACCCTCAGTTCCCGCTCCAAGGTAGAGCTGCAGGAGTTGAGCTTCAATACCCCGGCTATCTTGACCAAGGCTGGAGTCAAGGTGGCTTTCACCTTAGATCACCCTGTGATTCCCCTGAAATATCTGCCAGTTGTGGCTGCTTTGGCTGTCAAGGCAGGCTTGCCAGAGGCCGAGGCTTGGAAGGCTATGACCATTAACCCCGCTGAGATTCTAGGATTGAGTCAGAAGATCGGCAGTATTGAAGCGGGTAAAGAGGCGGATTTGGTCCTATGGTCAGGTGATCCTCTAGATATTCGCTCCCAGGCAGAGGTAACCATTATTGCAGGTCAGATTGTAGCTGAATGTAGCAAACCTTGTGAGATATTACAATAATTTCACGAACTGTGGGAGGAGATCGCGGGGGGACAGCGAAAGACATGAGTCATGAGATAGATGTCCATAGGAGCTGTTGACATTGATCAAGATCCTGATCGCTGATGATTATTTGCCGTTCCGCCTAGCATTGCGAGATTTCCTGGAGACAGCCGATTCACGGCTGAAGATTATGGCAGAGGCAGCGAATGGCAGAGAGGCTTTGAAGTTGGTTAAGAAGACTCCGATAGATGTTGCCTTGATTGACATTCGCATGCCTATTATGGACGGTGTGGAGCTGAGTCGCCACATCCGAGCCATATGGGGCCACTCCCTTGCCATTGTTACTTATACCGGCCTTCGATCACCCATATTGATGGAACAAGCTCTTCAGGCCGGAGCGGACCTCCATCTCGTCAAACCCTTCGAATTATTCGCCTTGAAAGATGCGGTGATTCGCCTCGACGAATCCCATGGGAGGGCGCAGACGCGGGCGAGGGCAATATCTGTAGGCTAGAAAAATGTAAGGAAAATTGGGATATATGGGGCCGGAGGGCCCTTTTTTCTTGTCCCCATGGTTTGCCCAGGCAACACAGATCATTTGGGGGCAGGGAATTTATGGATTACGCCGAATAGAAGGCAGGCAAAGGGGCATTCTGGAAAAGAAGCCCGGATTATCTGGAGGCAGAATAGAGATGAACTCACTGACGGTGCGGAGCAAAAGCCCCAAAGAGACCCATTCCCTGGGGCAGATGCTCTCTGGGTGGCTTGAACCTGGAGATGTGATCAATTTGGTGGGGGAGTTGGGGGCAGGCAAGACCGTCTTGGTAAAGGGTATTGCCACAGGCCTGGACATCGATGATACCATGGTCACTAGCCCTACCTTTTCCCTGATAAATGAATATACTGCAAGAGTACCGCTCTATCATTTCGACGCATACAGGATTGAGCGGCCGGAAGAATGGGAAGATCTTGGTTACGAGGAGTATTTTCGCGGGAATGGTATCTCCGTTGTGGAGTGGGGTAACTTAGTGGAAGACTACCTGCCACCTGAATATCTGCGGATAGTAATCGAGAAACAGGCCATGGCGGAAGACCACAGGGGGATTAGCCTTACAGCCGTAGGTGATCGGTTTGGGGCACTTATAGGCCGACTGCAGGAGGAGATGGAGCATGCAGGTCTTGGGGATAGATACGGCCATGAGCACAGGCAGTGTTGCGCTGATTGAGGGCGAGCAGGTTATAGCAGAGTATCTTTTGAATATTCAAGCCACCCATTCGGAACGCTTACTACCCGCCCTAGACCGGCTCTTACACGATGCCGGTTGGGTGGGTGATGATGTGGCCGGCATAGCAGTGGCTACCGGTCCTGGATCTTTCACAGGCCTTAGGATCGGTGTCGCGACTGCCAAGGCATTGGCCTATACATGGCGGAAGCCGTTGGTCGGTGTGACAGTGCTGGAGGGCTTGGCTTTCCAGGTGGGCTTTGCCTCGCGGTGGGTTTGCTCCTTGGTGGATGCACGACATCAGGAGGCCTATGGCTGTCTTTACGAGCTCAATGGCTTACCAACAGCTGCGACAACCCATCGGGCTGGCCCGGTGGTGGAGCTTGTGGAAGAGGTGCTAGCCGTGGCGGATGGTGATGTCTGCTTTGTCGGAGATGGGGCTCTGGCCTATGGAGACATTATTAGCTCATTGGCGGGAGCAAGGATGATTACACCCACTAGTAACAGCATGTGTCTGCGGGCATCTAGTATAGCGCTCTTGGGCAGAGAGCATCTCTTGGCCGGTGAACAGCATGATCCGCTGACTCTTGCGCCTTTATATCTCCGGTTGCCCGAGGCAGAACGTAGACTCAAGGCCCGGAGCCGTAAGTCTAGCTAGATTTCTAAGGGCACTATGTTGGCAGAAGGGAGAACGGAAGGGCTTTGAGTACGGAAGTTTCTAACCAGGGATATCTGGCTGTTCAGATTGAACCTATGCGAGTTAGGGATCTAGATGGAGTCCTGAGTATAGAGAGGGTATCCTTTCCCACCCCTTGGTCCCGCTATGCCTTTCTCACGGAGCTTCTGGAAAACGATCGAGCCTACTACTCAGTGGCCAGGACCCGGGAGCGTAAGCTAGTCGGTTACATCGGCATGTGGCTGGTACCACAATCGCTGTACATCCGGCGTATCGAGGGCGGGGGATTGGTCGCCAACTATTGGAGACCATGGAGGCCATAGGGCGAGCCCGGGACATGCACCGTGTCACCCTAGAGGTGAGAGTTTCCAATACGGTGGCCCATGGTCTATACCAGAAAATGGGATTTTCCGATGCCGGCATCCGCCCCGGATACTATAGAGACAACAACGAGGATGCCATGATCATGTGGAAGGAACTGTTCTAGTTGGATATTAAGAAGATCGCCACTGGGGTGGCGAGCAATCGCAGACGAATTTCATGGGAAGTGGGGATGGCGCATTGAGTATACGGCAGGGATCCTTGGAGACCTCGGACCAGGATGCCCTGGTTCTCGGCATTGAGACAAGCTGCGACGAGACAGCTGCCTCGGTAGTGCGGGCGGGGCGGGAGGTGTTGTCCAATGTCATTGCTTCGCAAGTAGATTTGCACAGACTTTATGGCGGGGTTGTGCCCGAAATAGCCTCTCGCAAGCATATAGAACTAATTATGCCTGTCATCGATTTGGCCCTGCAGGAGGCAGATGTCCAACCAGAGGATCTAGATGCTATTGCGGTGACTTATGGGCCGGGTCTAGTGGGTGCGCTCCTGGTGGGTCTCAGTACGGCCAAGGCCATGGCTTTAGCTTTGGGCTCCCCGTTGGTGGGCATTAACCACATCGAAGGGCATATCTACGCCAATTTTCTGGAACACCCCGAGGTGGAGCCTCCCTTAGTGTGCCTAACAGTCTCCGGTGGCCACACCGATCTGCTTTACATTGACACCTATGGTGATTATGAAATTCTCGGAAGAACTCGGGATGATGCTGCCGGTGAAGCCTTTGACAAAATCGCTCGTGTGTTGGGATTGAATTACCCGGGAGGCCCGGAAATCGCTCGGCTGGCCACCCAGGGTGATCCCCGAGCAGTTGATTTTCCCCGAGGCTTGTTGCAGGCCGATACTTACGATTTCTCTTTTTCGGGCTTGAAGACCGCTGCTACCAACTATGTGCACACAATCAAGCAAAGGGGAGATGACTTGCCGGTTGCCCACATTGCGGCGAGTTTGCAGGCTGCCATTGTCGAGGTGTTGGTCTCCAAGACTGTGGCGGCGGCTAGAGCTTACAATGTGCAGACGATACTACTCTCCGGTGGGGTCGCGGCAAATGAAGCATTGCGTCGTGAACTCACCCATGCCGCCAGCTCCTTGGGAGTCAAAGTCTACTATCCATCCAAAGTGCTCTGCACCGATAATGCAGCGATGATTGCCTGTGCCGGGCACTATCGGTATCTTCGGGGTGAACGGTCTCTGTGGAATCTTAACGCCACTCCCCAGCTGCGGCTAGGAGACCTCTAGATGGCCTTCAGGCCCCCATTAGTACGTAGGGCCATAGGAAAGGGCGGGATACGGATTTTAAGAGGAATCATGGCTTCTAGCAGGCAAATATGTAAAGGGACAGGTTAGGCCGGGAATAGGGGGGCTAGAAATGAGTTTGGCCCAGGAATCTCAACAGCCACAAGAGCCACACAAGTTGAATGAGGGCAAAGTTGGCGACAGAGCCCGTAAACTAGTGCTAATAGCCGTTGTGTTAGTGCTACTTATGGCCGGTAGATTGAGTTACCGATACTGGGAGGAACTCAGGATACTAGGTGGTGAGAGCATCAATGTCGTATTTATCGGGGTGGATATACCCTTCTGGGAGCAGATAGAAACTGAGCAGAGCCAGGATGGCTACCCTCCCGCATTTAGCCAGTTTGGTTACCGGGCGGATGCATTGGTCGTAGGAACCATACATCCTATCCGCAAATCCATCCATTTTCTCTCCTTGCCAGCGAATCTCCTGGCAACACTGCCTGATGGCAATGTTGGGCAGCTAAAAGACGTCTTTGCCGCTGGCGGCGTACCTGCCACCCGGCAGGCGCTAGAAGAGCTGCTGCACATTCCCGTACATCACTATGTATTGATTGACTATGCTGGTTTCACTAGCTTGGTAGACACTGTAGGTGGTGTTGAGTTATTTATTGCTGAACCCATCCGATACTACCATGATGGGCAGCTGGTTTTCGAACTAGAGGAAGGCACACACAGACTAGACGGATCAGAGGCTTTGCGCTACGTGCGTTATCGGCCGGGTGCCCACTCTGAACGGGCTCGCCTAGAGCGTCAGCAAGAGTTCCTCAGTGCTTTAGGTCACCAGCTATTCCAGACGGCTACCATCGGTCAGTTACCCAAATTGGCCAGATTGGCAGACGATCTGGTTGAGACTGACCTTCAGTGGGAGGAAGGCCTAAAGCTGGCAGGGGTCCTGTTACGTCAGAAGCCCCATGAACTTGATGTGACACTATTGCCTATGGATGAAGCTAATACCGAATGTCTGCCAGATCCCCAGGCCATCCGAGAGCTAGTCGCTCAGCTTTTCCATAATCCGGCTTGGAGAAAGCCAGGGGATCCCTGAGGGCGCCCCTTGGCGAAATATTGCACTTAAGGAAGTATCATGGTATCGTAAAGGTACTATTACGGCGGTCCACAGGCTAGAATTGGACAAGCATTTGTCTGAAAGGCCAGGAGGTTTGCGGAAAGCCGCTGGATAAACACTAAACAAGTGAGGTGAAAATGCCGCCAGCCCTCATTGCTGGGAGGAGCCAGCGGCAAGCACTATGAAACTATTTTTGGATACTGCCAACATTGATGAAATCCGTGAAGTAAATAGCTGGGGTGTCATCTGTGGGGTGACAACCAACCCATCGCTGATTGCCAAAGAAGGTCGAGATTTCAAGGAAGTGATCAACACCATCTGCCAAATAGTAGATGGGCCCATCAGCGCTGAAGTTGTCAGTATGGATGCTGAAGGTATGGTAAGAGAGGCTAGGGAATATGCCCAGTGGCATCCCAATGTGATTATTAAGGTACCCATGACCATTGAAGGGTTGAAGGCTACCAAGATCATGGCCAATGAGGGTATCAAGACGAACCTGACCTTGATTTTCTCACCGGCCCAAGCTCTCCTTTGTGCTAGGGCTGGAGCTACCTATGTCAGTCCATTTCTGGGCAGGCTAGATGACATTGGTCATGACGGTATGACACTGGTTCAGGATATTGCTGAGATATATGCCATACATGGTATTGATACCGAAATCATAGCGGCTAGCATACGCAGTCCTCTCCATGTAATCGATGCTGCCAAAGCCGGCGCCGATATTGCCACAATTCCCTACAAAGTCATGGTACAAATGACAAAACATCCTCTAACCGATGCAGGGATTGAACGATTCATGGCCGATTGGGCCAGTGTGGTGGCTAAGTAAACCCTCTAACTTGACATAAACATACACCCGCCTCAGGAATCGGCGGGTATATAGTCAGAGCAATTCCTTGCGCAAGTGGGCCGGGGGCTCCGGTGAAAGATATCCTAGGGGAATATCGAAAATGGTGCGAGCCCCCCTTTCCCCTGCCCGGTGCAGCTTATAAACCGCCCTAGCATAGGCTACCAAGATGCTAGCGGTAAACTCAGGGTTACTCTTTAGGGCTAGACGGAACTCCATCTGCTGCTGATGGCTGGGATCAGTGGTGCCGGTGCGAATCACAAATCCACCATGGGGCATGCCAGTATGCTCAGCGGCAAATTCGTCCTCTGTGATGAAATTTACAGTGGTGTCATAATCAGCGAAATAGCCAGGCATCGCCTTGATGGTGGCTTCTATTGCCCCTAGATCGGCTCCCACCTCGGGTACAACGAAACAGACACGGAGGTGCTGCTCCCTAGGGGTGAGCTCAGGGCTAGCCCCCTGACGGATCTTTTCCACGGTTTCGGGCACAGGCACTGTGTATTGCACAGCTTCCCGGACTCCGGGAATGCGACGAATTGCCACCGAATGGCCTTGGCTGACACCCTTGCCCCAGAAAGTATAGCTCTTGCCTGTTGGCAGGACCGAGGCAAAGAGGAGCCGAGCTAAGGAGAAGAGGCCAGGATCCCACCCTATGGAGATGAGGCTGAGATTGCTCCCTTGTCTGGCAGCAGTATCGACGGCAGAGAAGTATTGGGGTATATGGCTGTGGCGATCGAAGCTGTCCACGGTGTTAAAGGCAGCAGCATACAAAGGCCCTTGCTCGGGCAGGTCATCTGCGGAGCCTCCGCAGAGGATCATCACATCCACTTGCCCTTGGTAAGCATAGATATCGGAGATGGGAACGACATTGCCCTGGGCCTGGACTTGCTCCGGGGGGCGCCGGGTGAAAATGGCCTTCAGCTGTAGGTCGGGGTTGTGTTCCATGGCTTTTTCCACGCCCCGGCCCAAGTTACCATAGCCGACGATTCCTATCCTAATCTTGTTGTTCACTTTATTCCTCCGTTCGGCATAGATAGGCTACGGATATTATTCTATAGAAATGCTCCGTGGATAGCTACTACTTTCTTCCATGCTCAGTTTATTGTATAATCATAAGAAACAGCTTTCAGAAGGTTTTAATGGGGAGCGTGCATGTATGAGAATAGCAGATCGCATGGGTGATTTAGGTACAGAAACCGCCTTTGAGGTTTTGGCAGAGGTAAATAAGCTAGAGGCCCAAGGCAGGAGCATAGTGAGTTTCGCTATCGGTGAGCCGGATTTTGCCACTCCAGAAAACGTGAAACAGGCCGGCATAGCCGCAATTCAGGCTGACGAGACCCACTACGGCCCTTCTGCTGGCCGTATGGAGCTGCGGGAGGCCATAGCCAAGTACATTAGTCAGACGAGAGGTATTCCGGTGAAGCCCCAGCAGGTTATCGTCACCCCGGGGGCTAAACCCATCATCTTCTTTACCATCTTGGCTCTCCTCAATCCTGGGGATGAGGCTATTTACCCAACCCCGGGATTTCCCATTTACGAATCAGTAATCAGGTTCGTTGGGGCTAAGCCTGTGCCTTTGCCCTTACTGGAAGCCAAGGAGTTTGAGTTTGATGTAGATTATCTGCGATCCCTGATTACGCCCTACACTCGGCTGATCATCTTGAATTCTCCCCATAACCCCACCGGGGGCATGTTATCTAGAGCCACTCTGGAGGCGGTGGCCGAGATGGCCCTAGATCACGATCTATGGGTGCTTTCCGATGAAGTATACTCCCGCATCGTTTTTGAGGGAGAGTTTTTTAGCATCACTGCTATCCCCGGTATGCAGGAGCGGACTATTTTGCTAGACGGATTCTCTAAGACTTATGCCATGACGGGTTGGCGTCTGGGATATGGTGTGATGAATGAAGAACTGGCAGTGCATATCGCTCGCCTGGAGACTAACAGTGAATCATGTACTGCCACGTTTACGCAACTAGCTGGAGTGGAGGCTCTGCAGGGCCCCCAAGATGCCACCAAGGCTATGGTGGACCAGTTTCGACGACGCCGGGATCTCATAGTCCAGGGGCTGAATTCCATTAAAGGCATCACTTGCCTTTTGCCTCCCGGGGCTTTTTATGTCTATCCCAATGTAACAGAGGCGTGTCGCAATCTCGGTCTAGTTGATGCCAAAGCACTGCAGCAGAAATTGCTGTATGATGCCGGTGTGGCTGTCCTGCCCCGGACATCATTTGGGCGCAGACAACCAGGAGAGCAGGATGAATACCTGCGCCTGTCATATGCCACTTCAGAGGATTTTATTGTGGAAGGTCTAGAGCGCATGCGACGGCTTCTAGGCAGTCGCTAGGTAAAGATGAGGGAGGGGCCGGACAACATGATTTTGCAGAGAAATCCCATCAGTTTAGTGCATTTTATGGCTTTCCCGGGGCCAGGCAACACCAATTCTGTTCAAAGGGGTGAAGCCCGGGAGGAGTACCTCCTGCGAACAATCCAGCAGGTGCTGAGCGACCCTTACTTTGGTGGCATTGAAATCACCGGCATCAAGCACCGCAGCATTCGGCGCAAAGTAGCGCAGTTGCTGAAGGAAAGCGGTAAACGGGTGATCTTCAGTGCACAACCGGTGCAGCTGATCAATGAAGATAATCTCATTGCACCGGAGGATATTAGCAGCCGCGACGAGACCCAGCGGCAGCTGGCTGTAGCTCGGATCAAGGAATGCATTGACCAAGCTCTAGAGCTAGGAGCTAGGGCGGTAGGCGTGGTTAGTGGCCGGGATCCAGGCACTACAAGTGGCCTCAGATGTCGGCAAGAGGCTATGGTGGCCCTGATTCGTTCTTTAGATGAGATCTGTACATACGCCAAAGAACGGGCTCAGATGGTGCAAGTGGCGCCTTTGGACATCAGTCTGGAGTTATTTGACCGAGTGGCTGAGCCAGGCTGCAAGAATCAGCTGATTGGGCCAACTGAGGATGCCATATCCGTAGCTAGGCAGATGCGGGATGTGTATGGGCACTGCAATTTTGGCCTTATGTACGATCTCAGCCATATGCCACTCTTAAAGGGTATTGCTTTCGAGGCAGAAACCCCAGAAGTGTTAAAGGCATTGGCACCTTATTTGAACCATATTCATGTAGGTAGCTGTGTAACCCATCGTGAAGATCCGCTTTATGGTGACAGCCACCCTCGATTTGATTATCCCGGCAGCGCCGTGGGTGAGGACGAACTAGCCGCGTTTATCACAGCTTTATTAGAGATTGGCTATGCTGGGGGTATCGGCATTGAGATCATGCCTCGCCCCCATGAAGACAGCTCCATTGTCATCGAGAGCGCCAAATCGTATCTGGAAATCGTCAAGCAACGCCTTGATGTCAACTACGCCTTGGGAAGTTATTTCTTCCAGACGCGGCGCTTTTTCACCGAAGAGATGGTGGATCTGATCAGCGAAACCCGGATCTATCGAGCTCACTTGGTGGAGGAAGCTGCCGATAGGCGAGAGCGGCGGAGTCAGCTGACCCGAGAAGGCAAGTTAGTGATCTTGGCAGCTGATCACCCGGCCCGTAACGTGACAAATGTGGGCGATGATGGGGTAGCCATGGGTGATCGGTTGGACTACCTAGGTAGGATACTAAGGGTCTTGGCGACATCAAAAATCGATGGTGTGATGGGTACTCCGGATATTATTGAAGACCTACTGCTAGTGGATTATTTGCTCAAGGAAAATGGGGGTAGTGGCCTCCTAGATGGCAAAGTTCTCATTGGCTGCATGAATCGATCGGGTCTCGCAGGTGTGGAGTATGAGATGGATGATCGCATGACAGCCTTCACAGCGGAGCGCATGCACCGGCTGGGCATGGATGGCTCAAAGATCATGTTCCGCCTAGATATGGGCCAGCACTCTCGCTACTCCATTCAGACCATAGCCTATTGTGCAGAAGCTATTAAGCGCTGCAATGAGCTGGACCTACCCGTATTCTTGGAGCCGTTACCAGTTGTGAAAACTGCCAATGGCTACCAAGTCAAGATGGATGCCGACGAGCTGATCAAGACCATTGGAGTTGGCTCGGCTTTGGGCGATTCCTCCACCGGCCTGTGGCTGAAGATCCCTTATGTACCCCAGTATTATCGAGTTGTCCGGGCCACAACTCTGCCAGTCTTGATGTTGGGAGGAGCCTCTAAAGGGAATCCCATCTACACTATTCAGGACTTTGAGCGAGGTATGGGTGAAGGCCATAACGTACGGGGTGCTATGGTGGGCCGCAATATCCTCTATCCGGGCAAAGACGACCCTGCAGCTGTGGCAGATGCTGTCTGTGACATCGTCCATAGTTCTGCCACATCCCTGGAGGCGGTGCGGGCCCTTAGGGAACGGCGGGGTGACCAAATGCAAGCCCTCAAGGGGTTGCTTGACTAGTTGGGAAGTAGGGGACAAATACGCATCGGTGGATTCCCCTGCCTAAGGGGACAGACCGGAGGAAATGGTGAGTTGATTGGCGAGATGTGTTGATGTTTGTTTAGTGCCCGGGGAGATGGAGCTGATTCAGGCTCAGGGCTCTTTAGCTGTCATAATCGATGTTCTGCGGGCCAGTACCACCATGGTGACAGCCTTGGCCAACGGGGCAGCGCGAGTGATCCCCCTAAAGGATATCGAGGAGGCTAGGGCCCGCCATGCCCAGGAGCCTGAGCTCTTATTGGGGGGCGAACGCAATGCCTACCCTCCCCCGGGATTTGACTTGGGCAATTCACCCCGGGAATATACCAGGGAGAAAGTCGCAGGCCGGGGAGTGATTATGACTACCACTAATGGGACAGCCGCCCTAGAAGCAGCCCGCAGCGGGGGTGCCAGCACCATCATCGTGGGTGCGTTGACTAACCGCCAAGCCGTGGTGGATTTCTGCCAAGACACAACTGCCCCCTTGCTCTTGGTCTGTGCCGGGTGCTACGGCCGCTTTTCGTTGGAGGATGCCCTGTGTGCCGGAGCGATTATCGCCGGATTAGGTCCGGATGTGCATCTATCTGATGCGGCTCGGACTTGTCTGATTCTATACCAATCTTGGGGGCCGCAAGGATTAGCCACCCAGATCGCCAGTAGTGAGCATGGCCAGCGCCTGCAAAGCAAAGGGTATGGCGGGGATATTGATTTGGCCATAGCTCTAGACGTCTCGTCTGTGGTACCCATTTACCGGGACGGGGAGATTCGCATGTTTGAAAGTGCAACTGCTTAATCATGGTGACTCGTGGATGAAATTAACTTCGCCAATTTGGGCCATACTGGAAGTATGGCAAGCATAGATAGCTCGATGGGAAGTTGGGGACCAAATGTGGCGAAAGGTGGAGCAAATAGAAGTATTATGCAGCAGAAGTGGGACTGCGCCGGATTTCGGGGGTTGTATATGTTTGCATTTGAAATGCCGGTTCTGTAATATAAGTACTGGAATTAGCACTCACGAGCGATGAGTGCTAACAGCAAAGGACTTTGGGAAAAGGAGGTCTATAGGTCAGATGCAGATCAAACCATTAGGTGATCGAGTGGTAGTAAAGGTAGTTGAGCAGGAAGAGAAAACCAAGAGCGGCATTGTCTTGCCAGACACAGCCAAGGAGAAGCCCCAGGAAGGTGAAGTCATGGCAGTGGGGTCCGGCCGCTACGAGAATGGTACGTTGATTCCCATGCATGTCAAGAAGGGTGATCGGGTACTTTTTGACATGCATGGGAATCAACGTACCATTC
>DAIQRD010000001.1:54100-69051 GCA_036786445.1 Bacillota bacterium | reverse complement strand
GATCGGGTACTTTTTGCTTAGTATGCCGGTACTGAAGTCAAGCTAGATGGCGACGAGTATCTCATCATGAGAGAATCGGACGTGCTGGGCATTGTTGGCTAACGAATTTCCTGACATGGAACGAGGTCAGCTGTAGTTAAGACACTAGAGGAAGGTGAATGCAGGGATGGCAAAGGATCTGCTATATGGTGAACAGGCCCGTCGCAAGCTAGAGAAAGGCGTCAACACCCTTGCTGACGCGGTTAAGATTACCCTTGGCCCCAAGGGGCGTAATGTAGTACTGGAGAAGAAATACGGCTCTCCCACTATTACCAATGACGGTGTGACTATCGCACGGGAGATCGAACTAGAAGATCCCTTTGAGAATATGGGTGCTCAGCTAGTTAAAGAAGTAGCCACCAAAACCAACGATGTAGCCGGTGATGGTACGACTACTGCCACGGTGTTGGCCCAGGCCATGATCAGGGAAGGCCTGAAAAACGTTGCCGCCGGTGCTAACCCCATGGATCTCAAAAAAGGTATCGACAAAGCAGTAGATGCTGCCATAGATTATGTCCGGAGTGTAGCCAAACCGGTGGAAACCAGAAGTGCCATTGCCCAGGTTGCCGCGATCTCCGCAGATGATCAAGAAATTGGTGAACTCATTGCCGAGTCCATGGAAAAAGTGGGCAAAGATGGAGTTATCACTGTGGAGGAATCCCAAACCTTTGGCACTGAGCTAGAAGTAGTCGAAGGTATGCAGTTTGACAGAGGCTATGTCTCTCCTTACATGGTCACTGATTCCGAGCGCATGGAAGCAGTCTTGGATGATCCTTACATTTTGATTACTGATCGCAAGATCGGTTCTGTTCAGGACCTGCTACCTGTCTTGGAGAAGATGATCCAGACCGGCAAACCCTTGTTGATTATTGCTGAGGACGTAGAGGGAGAAGCCCTAGCCACCTTGGTTGTCAACAAGCTGCGGGGTACATTGAATGTGGCCGCCGTTAAGGCTCCAGGGTTTGGCGATCGACGCAAGGCCATGCTTGACGATATCGCCGTAGTCACCGGTGGTTCGGTAATCAGTGAGGAACTGGGTCTCAAATTGGAGAATACCACCGTCACCCAGCTAGGTTCTGCCCGTCAGGTGATTATCACCAAGGAAGAGACCACAATCGTTGACGGTAAGGGCAGCTCCTCAGAGATTAAGGCCCGCATCGGTCAGATTCGGGTGCAGATTGAAGACACAACTTCTGATTATGACCGGGAGAAGCTGCAAGAGCGGTTGGCTAAGCTAGCTGGCGGAGTTGCAGTGATTAAAGTAGGCGCTGCCACTGAGACTGAGCTACGGGAAGTCAAGCACCGCATTGAAGATGCCCTCTCGGCCACCCGGGCAGCAGTTGAGGAAGGCATCGTTCCCGGTGGTGGTGTTACCTTGCTGAACGCTGTGAGCGCTCTTGATGGCATGGAAGCTGTGGGTGATGTTCGCACTGGCGTGGAGATCGTGCGCAGAGCTTTGGTTGAGCCCTTGAGATTGATTGCGGCCAATGCAGGCTTGGAGGGTGCTGTAGTCGTCGAAAAGACCAAGACCCTCAAGACCGGTGTCGGGCTCAATGCAGTTACCGACGAGTATGTAGACATGCTGGATGCTGGCATTGTAGATCCGGCAAAAGTCACCAGAAGTGCGCTGCAGAATGCCGCTAGTATTGCTGGCATGATGCTCACCACTGAGACGCTAATCGCCGACAAGCCTCAGGAAGAAGAAGCTATGCCTGGTGGCGGCCCAGGAATGGGCGGCATGCCTCCCATGATGTAATCTGAGTGAAAAGTCTTAAGCTAAAGGGGTCCTCTAACAAAGGGCCCTTTTCTATTGCCCATTGCCGCGGTCTCGTCTTGCCTCAATCTGGCTCTACTCCACGACCTAGACATGCTGTTGATGTGGGAAGGCTGTCTAGCTCTACTTGGCCTCGCACTTTTTTGGGGCCCCGAGGATGGGGAAGGAACATGGGGCGCAGGGTTTTTGCATCATGGTGGGGAAATGTACCTAAATGGACAAATCCTGGCTTCACTTCTCCTGGGGCGCCCCACTGCTGGGCTCAAGGTCAGAGCAATTGGGAAGAATAAAGCCGAGTTTGGGGAGCAATCGTGAGAATTTCGTCATCCCAAAAAAGCTGATCCAGGAAGGGTTTGCCATTGCATTTGGAGTAAAGCAATAGAATAAATAGCAGCTGTGTCACAAGGAGGCAGGAGCCATGCATGATGATCTAGCTAAGATTTTGTTGACTAAGGAGCAGATTCAAACAAGGGTGGCCGAGCTAGGTGCTGAGATTTCCCAGGACTATGCCGGTAAAGATTTGGTAGCTATTTGCATTCTCAAAGGGGCTGTGCATTTCATGGCCGATCTCACTAGAGAGATCCCCATCCCCTTGACGATAGATTTCATGGCGATTTCTAGCTATGGAGCTGGCACTAAGACATCAGGGGTAGTCCGGATAATCCAGGACTTGGATGCATCCATATCCCATAGGCATGTCCTCATCGTAGAGGATATTGTAGATACCGGTCTGACTCTAAAATATCTCATGGATAACCTCGATTCCCGGCGTCCTGCTAGCCTCAAGATAGCTACTTTGCTGGATAAGCCCGCCCGGAGAGTTGTAAATATAGTCCCCGACTATAACGGGTTTAGTATACCGGACGAATTTGTTGTAGGTTATGGCTTGGACTATGATGAGAAGTACCGGAACCTGCCCTTCATCGGTGTGCTCAAGCCAGAGATATACCAGAAATAGGATGTGAGCCCTTAGGAAATGGAGCGATGGACAGGTGGAACGTGATAATCTGACTCAGAACAAGATCATTGTCCTGGATTTCGGAGGGCAAGGGAGTCACCTCGTGGCTAGGCGGGTGCGGGAAATGCAGGTCTATTCAGAGATCTTGCCTGCAGGGACTCCAAGGCATAGTATCTTGGCCACCGAGCCCCTGGGCATTATTCTAGTGGGCGAGCCAGCCCAGAATGATGTGGGGCAAGGGGCGAAGCTTGTGTCTAGTTTACTGAACACTGCAGTGCCTCTCCTGGCCTTAGGTAATCGCCTGGGGCATGTTGTCGAAAGAAACGGTGGGATTCTTGAGAAGCTAAGCAGTGCCCCACCGGTGGAGGCAACGGGTGGGCAGAATCGGATAGTCTATGGTCTAGAATCCTTGCCGACGGCTGAAGATAGGCTAGGACAGGCTAGCTTGGAGCATTTCGTCCATGGGATCTGTGGATGCCAACGAACTTGGACCATGGCTGCGTTTATCGAAACTAGTATCCGAGATATTCAACTGGAAGTTGGCGATGCTCCGGTAGTCTGCGGCCTCTCCGGCGGTGTGGACTCCACCGTAGCCGCGGCCTTGATCTACCGAGCCATTGGCAATCAGCTACACTCCATTTTCGTCGACAATGGCTTCATGCGCAAACATGAAGTTGAAGAGGTTACTGAGATCTTTCAAGCACGCTTTGGGGGCAACTTCGTAGCCGTGGATGCTGGTGCCCGCTTCCTCAGGCAGGTTCAGGGTGTCACTGATCCAGAGGAGAAGAGAAAGCGCATTGGCACCGAGTTCATTCGTGTCTTTGAAGAAGAAGCGGCCAAAGTCGGCCACACCGAGTATCTGGTCCAGGGAACTCTGTACCCCGACGTCGTGGAGAGCGGTGCAGGCGATGGCACCTTAGTGAAGTCCCATCATAATGTAGGCGGTTTGCCAGAGGATATGGCACTGAAGTTACTAGAGCCATTACGCTGGCTGTTCAAGGATGAGGTACGGGAAGTGGCCCAAGAGCTGGGGCTGCCCGAACGTTTGGTCTGGCGTCAACCCTTTCCTGGTCCAGGTCTCGCAGTGCGGATCATCGGCGAGATCACCCCAACTAAGCTGAGCATTTTGCGGGAAGCAGATTTTATTCTGCGGGATGAGATCAAGCAGGCCGGTCTACATAGAGATATCTGGCAGTACTTCGCAGTCCTCACAGATACCAAGACTGTGGGTGTCTATGAGCAGCAGCGAACCTACGGGTATATGGTGGGCATTCGGGCTGTACACAGTGTCGATGGCATGATGGCTAGCTGGGTCCATCTGCCCTATACTGTGCTGGAAAAGATTTCTCAGCGGATTATGGGTGAGATAAGAGCTGTAAATCGGGTAGTATACGACATCAGCTCCAAACCACCGGCTACCATCGAGTGGGAGTAGCTGGCCAGGGGAAGGGAGGCAGGACAATGGCTTATACCATGGTGCAAACGCCCCGAGGTACCAAAGACTTTCTGCCCAGGGATGCCCAGCGCAAGCGGTGGGTAGAAGAGACCCTTTTGGGACTTTTCAAGCTGTGGAGCTATCGAGAGATCGTGACACCCACCATGGAATTCAGTGATGCGGTGAGTGCCGGAGATGTCACAGGCTTGGCCCGCAATCTCTATCGCTTCTTTGAAAGGGAAGGCGATCTCTTGGCTCTCCGGCCCGATGCCACAACCCCAGTGGCCAGGGTTGTAGCTACCCGCTTGCGGGATCAGCCCAAGCCCATTCGCCTTTGCTATAGTGCCAATGTGTTTCGGTATGCTGAACCCCAAGCAGGGCGGCGCCGGGAGTTTTATCAAGCCGGTGTTGAGCTGGTGGGCAGTAGTAGTTATTTGGCTGATGCTGAAGTAGTGGCCCTAGCGGTAAAAGCCCTGAAAGCTGTGGGGCTAAAGGATTTTAGGGTAGATATAGGACAGATCGATTACTATGATGGCATCATCCAACATGGCGCATTATCTCCTGAGGATAGGCGCAGCATACGGATAGCTCTCTTAAAAAAGGATTATGTTGCCTTAGGGAAGCTACTGGCCAACTGCAGTCTGCCCCAAGCAGACAGGGAACTCTTACAGATGCTCCCGGACTTAAGGGGGGGCCGAGAGGTTTTGCAGGAAGCTCTGGGTAGAGCCACTAATCCCGTTTCCCAAAGGGCCATTGAGAATTTGGCTGCTATATATGATGTCTTGGAAGCGTATGATCTAGCCCATTGGGTACAGGTAGATCTAGGGATGATTAAAGACATTGAGTATTATACGGGGATGGTGTTGGAAGCCTATACCGCCGATATGGGCTTTACCATGGGCACCGGCGGCCGCTATGATAACCTGATCAATCAGTTTGGCTACCAGTGTCCTGCCACTGGATTCGCCTTAGGCATAGAGCGTATTATGTTGGCCTTATCTAGGCAAGCGGGGTGGCCCGCCAGCGACAGTCAAAGGGTGTTGTGCATCAAGCTAAGGGAAGCGCCTGGGCTTGGTTGGCAAGTTGCTCAGCATTTGCGGCAACGAGGTTTCACAGTGGAGCTAGATGTTGTGGAGCGCAGTGAGGCAGAAGCTCAGGTGTATGCCCAAGCAACAGATTTCCATTGGGTGATCTCTCCCCGTTCCTTGGAGCAAATTCAGGTATGGACCCCTGAAGCAGGATGGCGTACCATGGATCTGGCGGCACTTGTGGCTTCCCTGGAGGGAGGGGAGAGCCGTGGATAAGTCTATTCCCCTTACCATAGCGGTACCTAAGGGTCGCCTGCAAAGCGCGGTCATCGGCTTATTGGAGGAAATCGGGGTAGATTGCAGTGAACTGCTGGCCCCTTCTCGGCGGCTCATAGTTCCAGTTCCAGGGACAGAGTGGCGTTTTCTCTTGTCTAAGCCGACAGATGTGCCCACCTATGTGGAATACGGTGCCGCGGATCTAGGAGTAGTTGGTAAAGATACTCTGCTGGAGAGCGGCAAGGATGTGGCGGAGCTTGTGGACCTGGGTTTTGGCCGCTGTCGCTTGATTGTCGCTGTGCCTCAAGCCTCTGGCATCAGGGATGTGCAGGAACTAGATTTTAACTCTCGGGTGGCCACCATATTTCCCCATATTACTACTGAGTATTTTAGTCGACAGGGGATTCAGGCGGAAGTGGTGGAGCTCAATGGTTCAGTGGAGTTGGGGCCCATTGTAGGATTGGCCGATGCCATAGTAGATATAACGGAGACAGGGACAACCCTCTTGGAAAACGGCCTAGTTCCCATCGCTGATGTGGCCCAGATATCGACTCGGCTAATTGCGAACCAGGTGAGCTACAAGGTGAAGCATGGGGCCATTCATATTCTTGTCAAGAGGCTTAAGGCAGTCTTGGAGGCAAAGATGGATACTGGGATGGAGGGATAGCCAATGCAGATTATTAAGACCTGGGAGTTGACTGAAGACCAGATCATGGCCTATCTGACCCGCCCTTTCGTCGATGAGGTGCAAGTCACACCGGCATCGGAAGAGCGGACCCGGGCTATATGGGGGGAAGCCCTGAGCCCCGAGGCGGCCGTGGCCCGCATTTTGGCCGATGTTAAGCAGCGGGGTGATGTAGCAGTCGTTGAATATGCTGGGAGGCTAGATGGGGCCCAGCTGACCCCGGAGAGCCTTTGGGTAAGTGAGGCGGAGTGGGATGCAGCTGCTCAAGAGGTTTCCCCTGAGTTTATGCGGTCATTGGAAATCGCCTGTGAGAATATCCGTAAGTACCATGCCCAGCAGAAGCCCAAATCCTGGATGTCGGTGGAATGTGATGGGATCATTTTGGGCCAGAGGGTAACACCTGTAGATAAGGTGGGAATCTATGTTCCCGGTGGCAGTGCACCCTTGGTTTCCACTGTGCTTATGTGTGCTGTGCCCGCCAAGGTAGCCCAGGTAGGCGAGATCGTCATGGCTTCACCAGTGGGCAAGGATGGGATGATGAATCCCCATATTCTGGCAGCTGCTAGGCTAGCTGGGGTGGACAGAGTCCTCAAACTGGGGGGTGCCCAAGCCATTGCGGCCTTAGCGTATGGCACTGGAACGATTCCCGCCGTAGACAAAATTGTGGGACCGGGGAATATCTATGTCACCCTAGCCAAGAAGATGGTGTATGGGCGGGTGGGTATTGAGAGCTTAGCCGGACCCAGCGAGATCTTGATCATAGCTGACCAAAGTGCCAATAGTCGATATCTGGCTGCAGATCTGCTGTCACAGGCGGAGCATGATCCCGAGGCTGGCGCTATCTTGATCACCGATTGTGCCCAACTGGCGGAGGCAGTCCAGAGTGAACTAGCGATTCAGTTAGAGCAACTGGGGCGCCAGGACATTGCCCAACTGGCCCTAGCCAAGCATGGGGTGATCTTAGTCTGTCGCGACTTGGAAGAGGCTGCCCGGTGGGCCAATGTTTCGGCACCGGAGCATTTGGAGCTCTGTGTAGCTAACCCATGGGAGATATTGCACCTGATTCGCCATGCCGGAGCCATCTTCCTAGGCCACTGGGCTTGTGAACCAGTGGGTGATTATGTAGCGGGGCCCAACCACGTTTTGCCTACCAATGGCACAGCTCGGTTTTCATCACCCCTAGGGTTAGAGGATTTTCTGAAGCGCAGCAGTATTATTAGCTATACGAAAGCGGGTCTTAGGTGTTTTGGTCCCCATGCTGTGGAATTGGCCACCGTTGAGGGGCTCGATGCCCATGCCAATGCTGTGCGGGTGAGACTCCAAGCATTAGCAGCCGATACTTGTGAAGACGATTAGGGGAGGAATGCTATGTGCGTGTGGGAGAGGTAGCCCGGGCAACAGCAGAAACAGATATTCAGGTTATCTGGCAGCTAGATGGTAAAGGATACAGCACTATAGATACTGGTATTGGCTTTTTCGATCATATGCTGACAGCCTTTGCCAAGCACGGCTTTTTCGATTTGACTGTACGGGCCCGGGGGGACTTGGAGGTCGATGCCCATCACACCGTGGAGGATGTGGGCATCGTTTTGGGGCAAGCCTTTGCCAAGGCTCTGGGAAATAAAGCCAGCATCACCCGCTTTGGCACAGCTTTTGTCCCCATGGATGAAGCTTTGGTTATGGCGGCAGTTGATATCAGCGGTAGGCCCTATTTGGCTCTAGATTGGGAACTATCCAACGAGCAGTTAGGCGCTTTCCCTGCAGTCTTGGTTGAGGAGTTTTTTCGAGCTCTAGCCTTCAATGGCGGCATCACCTTGCATATTCGACAGATGGCTGGCAGGAATATGCACCATCTTCTTGAGGCAGCCTTTAAGGCCATGGCTCGGGCCTTGGCCCAGGCTTGTGCTCTAGATAGCCGGGTTGAAGGGATCCTATCCACCAAGGGGCTGCTAGGTTAAGAACTGGGCCTAATGACGCCAAGCTAAAGGAGTGGAACAATGACATTGCAGGTGATACCCGCCATTGACCTTAGGGGGGGGTGCTGCGTGCGCTTGCTCCAAGGTCAAAGCCATCGAGAAACAATATACTCCCATCAGCCGGTGGCAGTGGCTTTGGGCTTTCAGCAAGGGGGAGCCCAGCGGCTCCATATAGTGGACCTAGATGGTGCCTTCACCGGCCGACCGGCCAATCTGGATGTGATCGGAGCCATTGCCGCAGCTGTGGACATACCCCTGGAAGTGGGGGGCGGCATTCGGAATCTCGAGACTATTGAGCTGATCCTATCTGCGGGAGTGGAATATGCCATCCTAGGCACTGTGGCCTGTGAAGAACCAGAACTGGTGGCTAAGGCTTGTGAGCTGTATCCTGGCCGGATTATTGCTGGGATTGATGCCCGGGATGGTCGCGCAGCTGTAAGAGGCTGGGTGGATAACACCGAGATGGATGCCTTGGAGTTGGCCCGCCAGATGGGTGAACTGGGAGTCAGAGAGATCATTTTTACAGATATTGCCCGAGATGGCATGCTCACTGGTCCTAACTTGGAGGCTTTGGCGAGGATGACCAGTGCCGGTGTGGATATTATCGCCAGTGGAGGGGTGAGCAGCCTGGAGGACATCAGGGCCATTGCTCGACTTCAAGATACTGGGATCGTTGGAGTCATAACAGGTCAAGCCCTCTATAGTCGCCGTTTTACTTTGGAAGAGGCCATTGAAGCAGCCGAAGGGTGGGATGATGAGTGTCCACAAGAAGAGTAATTCCTTGCCTGGATGTGCGGGATGGCCGAGTCGTAAAAGGCGTTAATTTCGGTGCTCTCAAGGATGTAGGAGATCCCGTTGAGCAGGCCGTCTTCTATGACGAGGCCGGTGCAGACGAGATCGTGTTCTTGGACATAACCGCATCCCATGAAGGGCGTAGGGCAATGACTGATAGTATCAGCCAGACGGCCCAGGCTATCAGCATCCCCCTCATAGTTGGTGGCGGGATCAAGACCGTCACAGATATAGAAACACTACTGGGGGCCGGTGCTAGCAAGGTATCTGTGAATACAGCTGCTTTGGAGAATCCTAATCTGATCAAAGAGGCAGCCCAGGCCTTTGGGCGCGAGAAAATAATAGTAGCAGTGGATGTCAAACGCCACCAAGGTTCTGCAACAGCGTGCCACTGGGAAGTTTATGCCCGAGGTGGTCGCATACCAACAGGTCTAGATGCCTATGAATGGGTAGCAAAAGCATATGAACTGGGGGCAGGCGAGATCTTGCTGACCAGCATGGATGCAGACGGGACCCGGGATGGCTATGATAACGAGCTAAATCGAGCCATGGCGGACGCAGTGCCCCTGCCCATAATCGCCTCCGGCGGTGCCGGTGAGTTGGAGCACTTTCGGGATGCGTTTCTAGTAGGTCAAGTGGATGCCATATTGGCAGCATCAGTTTTTCACTATCGGATTTACTCTATCCGGCAGGTAAAGGAATACTTGATGGATCGAGGTATACCCATGCGGCTTTGACCACCAAGTCAAGAAGGGGGAAATGACGGTGGATATGTCAGAACTAAAGTTTCGGGAAAACGGGTTGATTCCAGCTATTGTTCAGGATCATGAGACGGGTGACGTCTTGATGATGGCGTTTATGAATCGGGAAGCCTTGGATAAGACCCTGCAGACAGGCAGGACCTGGTTTTGGAGCCGCAGTCGGCAGCAGCTATGGGAAAAAGGGGAGACCTCCGGCCACTATCAAACAGTGAAGAGCGTCACCGCCGACTGTGATTTTGATGTTCTGTTAATCCAAGTGGAGCAAGCTGGAGCTGGAGCCTGCCACGAGGGCTATCGGTCTTGTTTCCATAACCCAATAGAGAGTGGTAATAGCCCAGTGCCCATCGCCTCCACCCACGAGCAAGAGGCCACTTTCGATCCTGAAGCAGTATATGGTAAGGGTTCACCCAGCATCATCCAGGAGCTTTTCCAAGTTGTGCAGAATCGCAAGCAAAGCCCTGTGGAGGGATCGTACACAAATTACCTCTTCACCCAGGGGTTAGATAAGATTCTGAAGAAGATTGGGGAAGAGGCTACTGAAGTTGTCATCGCTGCCAAGAACCCCAGTTTGGATGAGTTGGTTTACGAATTAGCCGATCTTTACTACCACAGCATGGTTCTAATGGTAGAGAAGGGCACAGACCCAGGGGCAGTGTTCCGAGAGCTGAAGTCTAGAAGATCATAGATGGTAAGCGAATTCTAGTAAAGCCAGGCCGTGGCGAGAGTTGACCGGAGGGAGTTTTGTTTTGGATATTCTCAGTACTCTTAATTCTAGGCAAAAAGCAGCTGTTCTACATGGCGATGGTCCGCTATTGGTAGTGGCGGGAGCGGGCAGTGGCAAGACTCGGGTACTAACCTATCGGATTGCCCATTTGATTTCAGCTAGGGGTGTACCCCCTTACTTTATTCTAGCCGTTACCTTTACCAACAAGGCAGCTAAGGAAATGAAGGAGCGGGTCGCCAGGCTAGTGGGTCCCTTGGGGGAGCAGGTTTGGGTGGCTACCTTTCATTCCACCTGTGTGCAGATCCTGCGACGGGAGGCCAACAAGGTTGGGTATGAGCGGAATTTCCTCATTTTTGATACAGCAGACCAGTTAAGTGTTGTCAAGGAAGCTATTAAGGAGCTAGATCTCGATACCCGGCGCATTGAACCCCGGGCAGCCCTAAATGCCATCAGTGGAGCTAAGAATGAATTGATGAGCCCTGAGGAGTATTCGCAACAGGCTGGGGACTTTTGGGACAAGACCATTGCCCGCATCTATGGCAAATACCAACGCAAATTGGTGGCAGCCAATGCCATGGATTTTGATGATCTGATCATGGCCACAGTCAGGCTATTCCGTACACAGCCCGAGGTGCTGGGTTGGTATCAGGAGCGATTCCGCTATATTCTTGTGGATGAGTACCAGGACACTAACCACGCCCAGTACGTACTCATCAATTTGCTGGCCAGTAAATATCGTAACCTTTGTGTTGTAGGTGATGCTGATCAGAGCATCTATCGGTTCCGGGGCGCCGATATTCGCAATATCCTGGAATTTGAGCAGGACTACCCCGATGCAAAGACAGTTAAATTGGAGCAGAATTACCGATCCACGGAGAAGATCCTGCACTCGGCTAACGAAGTTATTGCCAACAACTTAGGACGCAAGGACAAAGAGCTGTGGACAGAGCAAGCCGGGGGCGACCCTATCTTCCTGTACAAAGCCAGCGATGAGCGGCAGGAGGCCCGGTTTGTGGCTAGTGAGATCCAGAGGTTGAAGAAAGAGGGCAAAGATTATCAGGATTTTGCCATCTTATACAGGACCCACTCTCAATCCAGGACATTCGAAGAAGAATTCATGGGGCGGGGGATACCCTATGCCATCGTCGCGGGCTTGCGTTTCTATGAAAGAAAAGAGATCAAGGATCTCATAGCGTACTTGCGCTTGCTGGAGAATCCGGCGGATCTGTATAGCTTGCGACGGGTGATCAATGTGCCCAAGCGGGGTATCGGAGATGCTACTCTAGGGCGTTTAGAAGCTTTCGCTTTGGAGAATGATGTCAGCCCATATGCTGCTTTAGATGATTTGGACGCAATCCCCGGCCTGGGCGGACGAGCTATCAATGCCCTGCGGGGGTTTAAGGAGCTTATGGAGGGCCTCAGGGCAAAGCTGGGCAATGTAAGCTTGACCCGCATGACCGAAGCGGTGCTGGAAGACACCACGTATCTGGTTGAACTACAGGGGGAACGCACCCCTGAGGCTGATGCCCGTATAGAGAACTTGAAGGAGTTCCTGTCCGTGACAAAGCAGTATGAGGAAGAGACCCCAGAAGCGGACCTGGGAGGATTCTTGGAGCATGTGGCCCTAGTTGCCGATGTGGATCTGTATGATGATGTTGCCGATGCGGTTGTGATGATGTCTTTGCATGCCGCCAAGGGCTTGGAGTTTCCCGTTGTCTTTTTGGTTGGTATGGAGGAAGGCGTCTTCCCCCACAGCCGTTCCCTATGGGAACCGGCAGAGCTAGAAGAAGAAAGACGGTTGTGCTATGTGGGCATCACCAGGGCCATGCAGACTCTGTACCTCACCTGTGCCCAGCTACGCACGCTGTATGGGTCAACAAGTCAAAATTTCATATCCCGCTTTGTCGAGGAGATTCCCGAGGATTATGTGGAAGAGCTGGGGCAGGAGGATGCTGGGCAAGAGCGGGGTGGAAGTGACAAGAGTAAGGTATTGCGATTTCCCGTGGAGCGTACTAGACAACCACAGCCAGGCAGAGAGACTACAGCAGATGGGACCACTTTGATCGCAGATCTGGAGACAGGCAGCAAGGTCAAACACTCCCATTTTGGGGAAGGGACCGTCATATCCGTTAGTGGGCAAGGGGCTGACACCATCGTGGCTGTCGCCTTTCCTAACCAAGGTATCAAGCGGTTTCTAGCTGGTTATACCCCGCTGGAGAAATTGTAAAAAAGTTGCGTATCCTATGGAGTAGTCGATGAAACGGTGTAGCCCGAGGCACGTGGTTGGCTGCTACCAAGGGGACTTGGCCGACTAACCCGTCATTGAGAGTGAACCGCACTTCTCCGATTCTCTGTCCCCTGCGAATGGGGGCAGTCGTTTTTTCAATGATCATATGGGAGCGGATGTCATCGACATGGGGATTGCGTACCACTTTGTGAACGGTCTTGGCGGCTAGGGCAGTCACCTCTTGATAGAGGCCTCCCTGAACGGCGATACTAGCTAGGGCTTGCCCTTTTTGGGCCAAAGGCAAGAGATGGAACTCCTGGAACCCGTACTCCAAGAGACTGGCGGAATCCTGCCATCGGTTGCGACTAGCTAGGACAACACTGATGAGTCGGCGGCCGTCCCTGGAAGCAGCGGCCACTAAGCAATGGCCTGCCCCACTGGTGGTACCGGTCTTCACTCCTTCAGCTCCTTCGAAGGAAAAGAGCAGCTGATTGGTATTATTCCAAGACCAGCGGGCGCCATCGAAATTGGCACTATGCTGGGTTTGGCCCACGGTTTCGGCAAATTGTGGATACAGCAAAGCTACCCGAGTAATCATGGCCAGATCAAAGGCTGTGGAGTAATGGTCCGGATTGTCTAGACCATGGGGATTGACGAAATGGGTGTTTAGGGCTCCGAGTTCATGGGCCCGGGTGTTCATTTTCCGAACGAAGGCGGTTTCGGAGCCTGCTAGATGCTCTGCTATGGCCACCGCTGCATCATTGCCGGAGGGCAGCAGTAGGCCGTATAGGAGATCACTCAAAGGTAGGCGTTGGCGAGGGGAGATGCGGGCACTAGAGCCCCTAACCCCGGCAGCTCGCTGGCTGATGGTGACGATGTCCTGGGAGTTGCCGTCCTCCAAGGCTAACAGGGCTGTGAGGATCTTGGTGGTGCTGGCCGGAGGGCGGCGCACATGCTCGTTTTTGGCATAGAGCACGGTGCCAGTGGTGGCTTCCAGCAGAATAGCGCTGGTAGCGCCGAGTTGGGGACCTTTGGTATAGTCGGGCAAATACTCGAATTCTGGTTCCCAATAAGTGGCAATCCACACGGGACGAATAACTGGTAGGTAAAGGACTGCCCAGATTGTCAATGCTAGCGATACTCCCATGATGGCCAGGATGTTATATAGCCGCCGCCTTGTGATATACATATTGGACGCCACTCTCCTTTGCCCGATGAACTCCCCATCCCGGGGCAGTGATTTTCGCCGGGGTCGTATTCAAGCGTGAAGTTCTATGACATTAATAGTCTCCCACCTTGAACACTATGCAGAAAACCTTGCTGCAGACCGGTCAGGCTAGAGTGGGGTGGCATGTGGCCAGATGGGTTCGATGGCCTTTCATGCCCCAGTGTTGAAAAGAGGGGATTTGCCTATGAAAAGATTAGAAGAGGTTCGACAAGAGATTGCTGTTTTGAGTGAACAGCTGCGTTACCATGATTATCGTTACTATGTATTGGATAGTCCAGAGATCGCTGATGCCGAATATGATCAACTGCTGCGCCGTTTGCGGGATCTAGAGGCAGCTTATCCCGAGCTCATACAACCCGATTCTCCCACTCAGCGGGTAAGCGGCAGACCTGTGGCTGGGTTTGGACAGGTGAAGCATCGCTTACCTCTGCTTAGCTTAGATAACGCCGTTACCGAGAAGGAGCTTTGGGATTTCCATGAGCGGGTGCAGCGATGGTCCGGGGCTCTAGTGTCGTACGTAGTGGAACCGAAGATCGATGGCCTAGCCATATCCTTGACATATGAGGGCGGGGTGTTGGTGCGGGGGGCCACCCGAGGAGATGGGGAACGGGGGGAGGATATCACCCACAACCTGCGAACCATCAGCAGTATCCCTCTGCGGCTGAGGGGGAGTCATCTACCGCCTGTAATGGAAGTCCGGGGTGAAGCCTATATGGACCGCCAGGCCTTTGATGAGCTGAACCGACGGCGCGGGGAAGTGGGTGAGTCCTTGTTTGCCAATCCCCGCAACGCTGCTGCCGGTTCTTTGCGTCAACTGGATCCTGAGGTTACTGCATCCCGTCGCCTGAATGTGTTCATGTATGCCCTGGGTTTCTTTGAAGGCTTGGACCTGGTAACCCATTGGCAAGTGCTCCAATACCTACAGGAAGTAGGATTTAGGGTAAACCCCCTCATTGAAAGATGCCCAGATATCACCGCTGTGTGGGATTACTGTCAGAAGATGCAATCCCAAAGGGATGAGCTCATCCCTTTGGGATTGCATCTTCTG
>DAIQRD010000001.1:49560-54054 GCA_036786445.1 Bacillota bacterium | reverse complement strand
AAGCCGCTCTGGGAGCCACTGGTAAGAGTCCCCGCTGGGCTATGGCATTTAAGTATCCGGCGGAGGAGGCAACTACCATAGTAGAGGATATCATCGTCCAGGTGGGGCGCACCGGGGCTTTGACTCCATTGGCATTACTCAGGCCAGTGGAGGTAGCTGGTTCTACCGTCAGTAGGGCGACCTTACACAATGCCGATGTGCTCAGGGCCAAAGATGTCAGGATCGGGGATACGGTCATCATCCGGAAGGCGGGTGATGTGATCCCTGAGATCGTTAAGCCAGTGGAGTCCAAACGCACTGGCAAGGAGATTGTTTTTACCATTCCCGATCATTGCCCCGTTTGTAATGCCGAGGTGCAGCGCTTGCCTGGGGAAGCGGTGACTCGGTGTGTAGGCACTGCCTGCCCCGCCCAATTAGCAGAGGGTTTAGTGCATTTCGCCTCCCGGGGGGCAATGGACATAGAGGGTTTGGGACCGGCTCTAGTGGGTCAGCTGGTGGAGGGTGATATGGTCAAAGACCCAGCTGATCTATACTTTCTGAGCAGTACGGCTCTACAGCAATTGCCTAGAATGGGCAAGAAATCAGTGGAGAATATCTTGGCAGCCATCGAGGCCAGTAAGTCTCGCCCCTTGGCAAGGGTCATATATGCCTTGGGGATTCGCCTAGTTGGTGAAGCCGCTGGCAGGGAGCTAGCCACTCACTTTTTGACCATGGAGAATATTATGGCGGCTTCCCGGGAAGAGCTGCAGCAAGTGCCCTTGATTGGGGATAAGATAGCGGAAAGTGTGATCACCTTCATGGAAGAGCCCCAGAACCGGCAGGTGATTCAGCGCTTGGAGAAGGCTGGGGTGAGGATGTCAGAAGCAGCTTCCGAGCCCGCGACTACTGCAATCCCCAGTCCTTTTGCTGGCAAAACAGTAGTCTTAACCGGCACTTTAGACCATTACACACGGCAGCAGGCAGCTGAATTAGTGCGCTCTCTAGGGGGTAAGGTGACCAGTTCAGTAAGCCGTAGCACTGATTATGTTATAGCCGGTGCGGATCCTGGTTCCAAGTATACTAGAGCTGTGGAGCTTGAGATCCCAGTTTTGACGGAAGCCGATCTAGATGGTATGTTGGAGGGAATAATCAAATGAAAATGACATTGCAGGACGTTGAAGAACTGGCCGTGACAGCCCGCTTGGGGTTAACCGCGGCGGAGAAAAAAGCTTTCCCTGATCAGATCTCCCACATCATGGACATCGCTCAGCAGCTGCAGCAGGTGGATACTGAGGGGATTTCGCCCACCATCTATCCCATAGTCCAGTCCGGTGTATTGCGGGAGGATGAGGTGATTGCATCGCTACCAAAGGCAGATGCATTGGCCAACGGTCCCGAGGTAGTGGACGGCTATTTTCGAGTGCCCCGGATTATTGAGGAGGATTAGCTGTGCGGGTATCTGTAATGCAGCTATCTGTGATGAGGAGGCGAGTTAGATGCAGCTAAATCAGATGACCATCCACGATTTGAGAGATCTGCTACGGACTAGGGAAGTAACCTCCCAGGAAATCGTGGCATCTATATATTCCCAGATTGATCAAGTGGACGATAGTGTTGGCGCCTATCTTACCCTTAGCCGAGATGAGGCCATGGCTGCTGCCAAGAGGGCTGATGCCTTGCTAGCTCAAGGTGGCAAAGCCGATTTGTGTGGAATACCCATAGCCATAAAGGATAATATTTCCACTGCCGGAATGCGGACTACTTGTGCTTCCCGGCTCTTAGAAGATTACGTGCCCCCCTTTGATGCCACGGTGGTGGCCAAACTCAAGCAAGCAGGGGCAGTGATTGTGGGCAAGACTAATCTGGACGAATTCGGTCTAGGTTCATCCACTGAGAACTCCCAGTTTCACCCTACACGCAATCCTTGGGATTTGTCTCGAGTGCCTGGGGGTTCCAGCGGAGGCTCTGCTGCTGCCGTGATTGCGGGAGAGGCCATCGCGGCCCTAGGATCTGATACCGGAGGGTCCATTAGACAGCCGGCGGCTTTTTGTGGAGTCGTAGGCCTCAAGCCCACGTATGGCCTTGTTTCCCGCTATGGATTAATTCCTGCGGCTCCCTCCATGGATCATGTAGGTCCCTTGACTCGAGATGTCAGGGATGCCGCCTTGATGCTCCAGGCTATTGCCGGTTGGGATAGTAAAGACCCCACTTCTGCAAGATCAGATCTACGGAGTTATGAGTCAGCCCTAACGGGAGACATAACTGGCATGGTTATAGGGTTGCCCAAAGAATTTGTTGCTAGATTGGCTGATTCTGAGGCAAAGGAAGCGCTCTTTGGGGTGGCTAATATTCTAGAATCCCTAGGTGCCCGCGTTGAAGAGATCTCATTGCCCCACGCAGAATATGCCATGGCTTGCTTCTATCTACTGGCCTCGGCGGAGATTAGCTCTAGCCTAGCGTGTTTTGACGGAGTGCGGTTGGGCAAAAGGGATTTTGAAGCACGAGATACGGTTTCTATGTTTATCAAGACTCGGGGGCAATCTGGGGCCGAAACTAAACGACGCATTCTAGTGGGTACCGCTGTCTTGCAGGCAGAAAACTACGCCACCCACTATGGGAAAGCTCAGAAGGTGCGCACATTGATCAAAGGAGATCTGGAGCAGGTCTTCCGTCGGTGCCATGTGATCTTGTCTCCGGCTACCCCCTCAGCAGCTTTTCCTTTGGGGCATAAGCTAGAAGAGCCAATAGCTATGTACCAGTCGGATATCTACACTAGTGTGGCCAATCTTGCGGGAGTACCGGCTTTAGCTGTCCCCTGTGGTTATACAAGGGAAGGCTTGCCCCTGGGCATGCAGATTCTGGGCAAGCCCTTCGATGAATCTACAGTTTTGAGAGTGGGCCATGCCTACCAGCAGCAGGCCTCTGTGGCACCGAGGCAGCCCCGTATGGAGGTGCATACCAATGGCTGATTGGGAAGCTGTCATTGGATTAGAAGTACATGCCGAGCTTTTGACTAGATCTAAAGTTTTCTGTGGATGCAGTACAGAATTTGGGGGAGAGCCCAACAGCCAGGTGTGTCCTGTCTGCTTGGGTCTACCGGGAGCATTGCCGGTACTCAACCGCCAAGCTGTGGAATTGGCTATCAGGGCGGGTTTGGCGCTGCAGTGCACCATCAATGACTCCTCTGAGTTTGATCGGAAACACTATTTTTATCCCGACTTGCCCAAAGCTTACCAAGTGTCCCAAAATGATCTGCCCATTTGCACCGACGGTGTAGTGGAGTTGTCTACGGGGGAGGCAGTGCGGCAGATCGGTATTCAGCGGGTACACTTGGAAGAAGAGGCCGGCAAATCCATCCACTCCGGCGATAGCATCATGAGCTCAGCCTATTCATTTTTGGACTATAATCGAGCGGGTATTGCCCTGATCGAAATTGTGACAGAACCTGATATTCGTTCTCCAGAGGAGGGCCGTTTGTTTCTAGAAAAGTTGAAAACTTTGCTGGAATATACGGAGGTATCCGATTGTAAGATGGAGGAAGGCTCGCTTCGCTGTGATGCCAATATTTCTTTACGGCCTATCGGGTGCAGCACCTATGGCGTGAAAGCTGAGATCAAGAACCTCAACTCTTTTAGAGCAGTCCAACGAGCCCTGGAATTTGAAGTGCAGAGGCAGCAACATATCCTGGAAAATCAGGGAACGGTCTTGCCTGAGACAAGGCACTGGGATGAGGCTAAGGGTATGACTTTTTCCATGCGCAGCAAAGTGAAGGCCGCTGATTACCGATATCTACCCGATCCCAATCTATATCCTATAGAGATTGAGGAGAGCCGCATCGAGGCCATTCGCGAGGCATTGCCTGAGCTACCCGATGCCAAGCGAGAACGGTTTATAGCAGATTACGGGTTGCCTGTCTATGATGCAGACGTACTGACAACTAGTAGAGATTTGGCTGCGTATTTTGAGGCGTGTGTTGAAACAGTGGGTGACCCCAAGCTGGTTAGTAATTGGGTCATGGGAGAAGTGCTGCGTTGGCTCAAGGCCCATGATTTGGAGATCAAAGCTTCATCGGTTAAGCCAGCCGATCTGGCCGGATTGATCAAGCTTGTGCAGGAAGGTGCTGTCAGTAATATCGTGGCTAAGGATGTATTGGCTGAGATGTTTGCTTCCGGCAATTCTGCAGACCAGATCGTAGAAGATAAAGGCTGGAAACAGATTAGTGATGCCGATTCCCTGGGGGGAGTCATTGACCAAGTGATAGCCCAGCACCCCGGCCCTGTGGCAGATATTAGGGGTGGGAAACTACAGGCTGTAGGATTCTTGGTAGGTCAGGTTATGAAGGCATCCAAGGGTAAGGCGAATCCCCAAAAAGTCAATGCCATGATCAGGGAGAGACTGCAGAGCTAGAGTCAATTCCTCCCTTCCATACGCAGTCTTGCGAGCATTGACAGAAGCTGTAGAGTGGAGTATAGTTAAAAAAATAGATTGGCATATGTAGGGGAGTTACAGCTTGCT
>DAIQRD010000001.1:0-49550 GCA_036786445.1 Bacillota bacterium | reverse complement strand
GTTGCCCGGGAGGTGGTTACAAATGTCTGAATCAAGATTCATGCAGCCTGGTAACCAGGCATCAGTGCAGATTGTCGATACAACTTTGCGAGACGGTGAGCAGACAGCTGGTGTAGTCTTTGCCAATAACGAGAAATTGCGTATCGCCAAGCTCCTAGATGCCATGGGAGTACATCAAATAGAAGCTGGTATTCCTGTAATGGGTGGCGATGAGCAAGCCGCCATCAAGTCCATAGTGCAGGCTGGTTTGCAGGCTAGCATTATGGCTTGGAACAGAGCTGTAATGAAAGACGTAGAAGCCTCAGTGGCCTGTGGTGTCGACGCTGTTGCCATTTCCATTTCCACCTCGGATATTCACATTAAGCATAAGCTGCAGACTAGTCGGGACTGGGTTTTGAGCCACATGACAGAGGCCACACTGTTTGCCAAGGGGCATGGTCTGTATGTTTCTGTCAATGCAGAGGATGCGTCTCGCTCCGATATGGATTTTCTAATTAAGTTTGGGCGAGAAGCACGGGATGCCGGTGCTGACCGATTACGGTATTGTGACACGGTGGGCATCATGGATCCTTTCACAATCTGTGAACGGGTGAAGACTCTGCGGGAAGCTACGGGGCTGGAGATAGAGATGCATACCCATAACGATTTTGGTATGGCCACTGCCAATGCCTTGGCTGGTGTGCGGGGTGGGGCTCAATTTGTAGGAGTGACCATTAACGGACTGGGCGAGCGGGCTGGCAATGCGGCCTTAGAGGAAGTAGTCATGGCGCTCAAACACCTTTCGGCGATAGACCTGAATTTCAAAACCGACATGTTCAGAGAGGCTAGTGAGTACGTAGCTAGAGCCTCAGGGCGGGAGTTGCCAGTCTGGAAAGCTATCGTGGGCACCAACATGTTTGCACATGAATCCGGCATCCACGCCGATGGGGTCTTGAAGGACGCATCGACTTACGAGGTGTTTGCTCCTGAAGAAGTGGGGCTGCAACGGCAGATCGTCATCGGGAAACACTCTGGTACGAAGGCATTGATAGCCAAGTTCTTGGAATACGGAATTGCTCTTAGCCCTCAAGATGCTGAGGCCCTGCTGTCCCGGGTGAGAGAAGTGGCAGTGAATATGAAGCGAGCCCTGTTTGATAAAGAATTGGTCTATGTCTATGAGGATTTCCGCCAGGAAACTGGCCGTATGTAGCACACACTACACTCTGCAAATGATGTTAGAAGATCGGCATGGGATCTCCAGTGGGTGATTTCCATTGCCGATTTTCCGCGCTTAGGTGATGTCTACACAATTCGGTAGGATATACCGGTATACAGGTGGGAACGGGTGGCAGGCATTTATGTCGGTAGGTTGAATATTAGTACGGGAGACGATAGAGAGGATTGGGACTATGGCGTTGACATTGGCGGAGAAGATACTCAGCCAACGGGTCGGGCAGGAAGTCAGAGCTGGTCAGATCGTGATTTCCCCGGTGGATGTAGCCCTAACCCAAGATGGGACAGGACCGTTGGCAGTTCGGCAACTCCAGAGCATCGGGCTGGAGCAAGTGGCAGACCCAAGCAATACGATTTTGTATATTGACCATGCTGCACCTAGCCCTCGCAAGGAGTTATCTAATGATCACAGGTTGCTAAGGGAGTTTGCCGAAAAAACTGGCTGCCAGCTATCCGATGTGGGTGAGGGGGTCTGCCATCAGCTCATCGCAGAGGACTATGGCGCGCCTGGCCGGGTGATTATCGGCGCCGATTCCCATACATGTATGGCAGGGGCGCTAGGCGCTTTTGCCACCGGCATGGGGTCTACCGATGTAGCCATGGGTATGGCTTTAGGTAAGACTTGGTTTAGAGTGCCAGAGACCATCCAGATCAAGGTCACGGGAAAACTATCGGTGGGAGTATATGCCAAAGATGTCATTTTGCACGTCATTGGCAAAATTGGCGCGGATGGCGCTACCTATAAAGCATTGGAATTTACCGGAGATACCGTTGCCCAGATGTCTATGACAGAACGGCTTACCCTTTCTAATATGGCGGTGGAGGCTGGTGCCAAGGTAGGACTCATTGCCAGTGATGACACTACCCGGGCCTACCTGGAAGCCCAGGGTAGAGCCGAGGACTATAGACCTTTACAGGCCGATGAGGGAGCTAACTATGAGCAGATAGTTCGGATCGATGCCAGTACTCTAGAACCGACATTAGCCGCCCCCCATACAGTGGATAATACGCACTCCGTCACCGAGCTGGCCGGGACCCATATTGATCAGGTGTTCATTGGGTCTTGTACCAATGGCCGCTTGGAGGATTTGGCAATCGTTGCTTCCATACTTCAGGGTAAGCAGGTGGCGCCAAGTTTGCGATGCATAGTCGTTCCAGCTTCCCGCAAGATCTTTTTGGCAGCGCTACAGGCAGGGTATATTGAGGCATTGGTTGAAGCGGGAGTCGTCATCTTGGCACCGGGTTGTGGACCTTGTGTGGGTGTCCACGAAGGAATTCTCGGTGATGGAGAGGTGTCTTTGAACACATCGAACCGTAATTTCCAGGGCCGACTAGGTAACCCCCAGGGGCTAATCTATCTAGGTTCGCCGGCGGTGGCCGCAGCTAGCGCGTTGAGCGGAGTCATCACTGATCCTAGGGAGGTATTGAGCTATGCGACTGCAAGGTAAAACCTGGAAATTCGGAGATAATATTTCGACTGATCACATCGCTCCGGGCAGATTGTTTCATTTGCGATCCAATCTACCGGAATTGGCGAAGCATGTTTTGGAGGACGCCGATCCGGAGTTTGCCGGTAAGGTGGCACCGGGGGATTTCGTTGTGGGAGGCAGCAACTTCGGACTGGGTTCCAGCCGGGAACATGCCCCTACCATTATCAAGATGGCTGGGGTCAGTGCGGTCTTGGCCAAGTCTTTCGCCCGGATTTTCTTCCGCAATGCCATTAATGTCGGGCTGCCTGTTTTGATTTGTGATACTGACCTGATCGCTGCCAGGGATCAGCTGGAAATAGATCTATCCACCGGGACAATATATAACCTTACCCAAGGCACGCAGCTGCAGGCGCCGCCCCTTCCCCATGTGATGATTCAGCTCCTGGCTGATGGGGGACTGGCAGCCCATGTGGCTAAGCATGGGGATTTGGTGGTAGAATGAAGCACAGCAAAGCCCCCGGCAGACGTATGATTAGCCCCCTGAGAGCTGATCTGATGTTGCTGCTGGTGACCCTGATCTGGGGAGGCACCTTTCCAGTCTTGAAGTTGCTGGTGGTGGCAGTATCACCTGGTTATCTAGTGGGTGTGAGATTCCTCTTAGCCTTTGTCGTACTGACTCCCTTTGCTTGGGCCAACCGCAAGAGCCTAGATGCCAGGACTTGGCAAGTGGGCATGGGCTTAGGTCTCTTGATCTGGGGAGGTTTTCTCAGCCAGACCGTGGGTATCCAGTACACGACGGCCTCCAAAGCGGCTTTTATTACTGCGCTGTCGGTGGTCATCACCCCGGTGTTGGCGACATTGCTACTGAGGAAGCGGCCAGGACGGCAAGCTCTATTGGGCGTGGTATTGGCCACCCTTGGACTAGGTCTGCTGACTCTAGATTTTTCCCACCCTTGGACATTTCACAAGGGAGATCTCTGGGTTCTGGTCAGTGCTTTTCTCTATGCTTTGCAGATCATTACCGTGGACCGCTATGGCGCCTTATCTGATGCGCTGCTGTTGACCTGGGTAGAGCTGGGCACAGTGGCGGCGGTGGGTCTTGTGGCTGCTTGTATCAGGGAGCCATTACCCCAGCTGAATACTATTGCCCTTTGGGGAGGACTGTTATATTTGGCCCTCTTTGCTACGGCAGCTGCCCAATATCTGCAGATTCGGGTGCAGCCGTATACGACTCCGACGCGGGTAAGCTTGATCTTTTCCTTGGAGCCGGTATTCGCCGCTATACTGGCTTTTGTGGTCTTAGGCGAGCAGCTACCCCGTACTGGCCAAGCGGGAGCGGGTCTCATGCTCATGGGGGTTATGGTTTCCGAATTGGGTGGGCGTAAGGGGTCCGGGTTACTTCGAGAAAAAGACATGGCAATTGATTGAGCCACAGGAAGGTTGGTAGATGGAAGGGAGGCAGGCAACACTTTCTTCCGGGTAGAGAGTGCTGCCGTTCTGCAGTGGATACTGTACTCTTTACGCTAGGTCCTTTTCATATTTACGCCTATGGTGCCATGCTGTCATTGGGATATGGGGCCGCTGTTGTATTGGCATTGCGGGAGACCCGTCGGCGGGGCTGGTCCAGTGACAGGATGCTGGATTACCTGATTTGTGTATTTATTGCGGGGTTGCTCATGGCCAGGATACTGTTCGTTCTGTGTGAATTGCCTTATTTTATTGCTTTTCCTGAGGAATTGCTGAGTATCAATAATGGTCTTTCTGGCTTGGGAGCTATCTTGGGTTTCGTGGCGGTGACAGCCTGGGTGTTGCGGCAGACCCATTGGGACTATCGTCATCTGGCCGATGTTTTGGCAGCACCTTTGGCATTGGCCACGGCTATTACCTCGGTGGGTACGAGTCGAGTGGGCCGGGTGACTGCTTCGGCGTTGGCTGTGGTATCTGACGGCCAAGGTTTTCACCCTTTAGGCGCGTATCAAGCCATCGGTAGTTATCTGACCTTTGTGGTGGTGTGGAATCTCAGGCGGAAAGCGAAATTTCCGGGCCAGTTAGGCCTCCTATCCATTTTCGGTCTAGGATTGACACAGTTCCTCGTGGGCTTTTTCGCGGAACCACACTTCATTTACAACGGGGGGCAGCTACTGGGAGTTCTAGCCATGGCTTCGGTAATAATGATTGTGCGGAACACTGATATCACAGAGGGCGAAGAAGACTACATGGAGCACCATAAGGCCCTAGGCCCTTCTAAAGCCCCCTGGTATCGGCGGATAGGCTGGGTATGGGGGCTTTTATTCTTGCTGTGCATCTATTACTTAAGGGCCTTCAACAGCTGAGTGGCTGGTCATGGAAAATCATAGGGCAGCAGCTGCTGCCCTATCTTGCATATCTTGTTCTACCTCGGCTCCGGGTAAGGTGACTGTAAACGTTGAACCTAGCCCATACTCGCTCTGAATCTCTATAGTCCCACCGTGCTTTTCCACAATGTGCTTCACGATGGCTAGCCCCAAACCTGTACCGCCCCTCTGGCGACAGCGTCCTTTATCTACTCGATAGAATCGCTCGAAAATGCGATCTAGATGTTTAGCGGGAATGCCCACTCCAGTGTCCTGGACCTCGAGCAAGACCTCCGTGCCATTGCTGGAAAGGGTCAGCCACACCTGGCCGCCTGAATCAGTGTATTTGAGGGCGTTATCTAGGAGATTGGCCATCACTTGGCGCAGCAGAGTTGCATCGCCATTGACACGTGGCAAATCGTCTTTAATGGCGATGTGCAGCAGTAATCCAAGTTCCTGAGACCGCTCTTGGTAGGCGCTGGTCATGTCCTGGACGATTTCCGCCAAGTCCACTGTTGATAGATTCCAGGCCCGATCAGAAGCCTCCAAACGGGAAAGCTCTAAGAGGTCCTTGACTAGGTTCACCATGCGGTCTGTCTCTCCGGCTACAATGGTGAGAAAGCGACGAGCAGACTCGGGCTCATCGATGGCCCCATCTAGCAAAGTCTCAACAAAACCCTTGACAGAAGTGAGAGGGGTACGCAACTCGTGGGAGACATTAGCAACAAAATCGGTGCGCATCTGCTCTAGGCGCTTCTGTTCTGTAATATCGTGGAGGATGGCCACAACCCCCACGAGTCTACCGGTTCTTTGGGACCGAACGGGACTGACAATGGTGCGGAAAATATGGTGTTGGGGTGAAAAGATCTGAATCTCTTGCTGAACAGGGGTCTGATCCTGCAACACCTGCTGGAAAAGCTGACTTAAGTCGTAGTTGCGGATGCACTCCAGGAGGTAGCGCCCCCGGCTGTCTGGAGTGATGCCCAAGAGGCTGCTGGCGGCAGGGTTGATCATGGTAATCCTAAGGTCCTGGTCAACCGCTACCAAGGCATCTACCAAACTCGACAATATGGCATTGAGATGATTGCGATGTCGTGTGGCTTCTTCCACAAGCAAGGCATAGTGTTCCGCCATGGCGTTAATAGCTTCACTCAATTCCACAAACTCGACATCGCCAGTGGAACGCAATACCACCCGTTCCTCCAATTCGCCTTGAGCGACGCGGCTAATCGCAACTTGAATGCTACGGATGGGTTCAAAGAAATGGCTTCGGGTGTAAATGTATGTTAGATGGATGGAGATCCCAGTGATCAAGAGAACCCATGCCGGCCACCAGAAGGTACCCCGAAGCAACCAGACACCGGCTGCCGCTGCCAGGGCAGTACCAAGGAGTAGCTGTCCTTGAAATATCAAAGTCTTATGGCTAAGGCGCTGAGAGCGGGATTGATCCATGGTTTATCTAGGCTCCTCCACTTTATAGCCTACACCGTGCACAGTATGGATATAACGGGGCTGAGCTGGGTCTTCATCCATCTTCTGACGCAGGCGGCGAATATGCACATCAACTGTCCTGGTTTCACCACCATAGTCATAGCCCCAGACAGTCTCCAAGAGCATGTCCCGACTGAGAACTTTTCCTTTGTTGCGGACCAAGAGGAGTAACAGGTCGAATTCCTTAGGAGTCAAAACCATGGGCTCATCATCGAGAGTGACCATATGACGATCGATGTCTATGCGCAACCCCTCAAGGGTCACCACATGCTCACTGGCCGGCCCCGCGTGGGATGCCCGGCGTAGCGCGGCTCTGACTCTAGCCACCAGTTCTTTGGGGCTGAAGGGCTTGGTCACATAATCGTCGGCACCGATCTCTAAGCCTTTGACCTTGTCAGCTTCTTCCTCTTTGGCTGTCAACATGATTATGGGGACAGCAGAAACCTCTCTTAACTCACGGCAGACAGCCCATCCGTCTTTCAAGGGCATCATGATATCCAGTACAACTAAATCCGGTTTTTCCCGTCTAAATATCTGGATGGCTTCATCCCCATCATTGGCAGTGACAACTTGCCAGTCTTCTTTCTCTAGGTTAAACCTGATCAGCTCCACAATGGATTGCTCATCATCGACTACTAGGATTTTCTCCGGCATTCTACCTCTCCCCTCGCAAGATAATTGGTCCAGCTATTATTATAGCACATAGGATGTTGCGAAAGTGTTGCATTATCGGCCACAGGAACCGGCAGCGCCGTGCAAAAGTCAGAAGTTCCCGGGTTTCGCACCGCTATTGACATTTCCCCTTCGGTTAGGTAAGATTAAGGCAAATTGAGACTGTGAAAGGGAGGAGTAGGCAGTCACCTCCGTCAGAGAGGGGGTCCCAGCGGTTGAGAGGGCTCCTCGGTAGGAATTGCTGAAGGTCGCCCTGGAGTTGCCATTTGAACACTATGTCATCTTTTGAGGCATGGTTAGTAGGTATGGTCGGGTCTGCCCGTTATAGCAGGGAGAGTGCCGCCAATGGGTCTCCGGGCTTTTTTGGCGGAATTAAGGTGGTAACGCGGAAGTAGAGAGCTTTCGTCCTTGGGGGCGATGCTCTTTTTGTGTTTATGGTACTTTGATTTCATTAGAGAAGGAGGCGTGCGTGGTGGCAAATACAACGGAAACTGCAAGTCAGGCTACAGCGGCAGAAAGGGAGATCCCCACTGTCTATGACCCCCATGCCGTGGAAGCCAAATGGTACCAAACCTGGGAAGATAGAGGATATTTCCATGCCGAAGTCGATTCAACTAAACCACCCTTCAGTATTGTGATCCCGCCTCCCAATGTTACCGGGCAGTTGCATTTGGGACATGCGATGGATACTACCATGCAAGATATCATCATCCGCTGGAGGCGGATGCAGGGGTACAATACTACTTGGATTCCTGGAATGGATCATGCCGGCATCGCTACCCAGGCCAGGGTGGAGGAGCATCTACGGAACACTGAGGGAAAAACCCGGCATGACTTGGGAAGAGAAGAATTCCTCCAGCGGGTTTGGCAGTGGAAGGAAGAGTATGGTGGTCGGATTTTGGAGCAGTTGCGACGCTTAGGTGCATCCTGCGACTGGGATAGGGAACGGTTTACCATGGATGAAGGATGCTCCCAGGCCGTGCGGGAGGTATTTGTGGAGCTCTACGATAAGGGCTTGATATATCAAGGGGACTATATCATCAATTGGTGTCCTCGCTGCAGTACAGCTCTGTCCGATATTGAAGTAGAGCATGAAGAGACCCAAGCTAAGCTTTGGCATATCAGATACCCTTTGGCTGATGGCTCGGGAGATTACATTGTGGTAGCCACTACTCGGCCTGAGACCATGTTGGGAGATACGGCGCTAGCTGTCAATCCCAAGGATACTCGCTATCAGCATTTCATAGGTAAGACCTGTATTTTGCCCTTAATGGAACGGGAAATTCCAATTATAGCCGACGATTATGTCGATCAGGAGTTTGGCACAGGTGTTGTGAAGATCACGCCAGCCCACGACCCCAATGACTTCGATGTGGCCCAGCGCCATGGGTTGCCGGCTATCTTGGTGCTAGACGGTGACGCCAAGATTACCTCTGAAGGAGGCAAATACCAGGGGCTTGATCGCTACGTTGCCCGGGAAGCGGTGCTTGCGGATCTGGGAGATCAGGGATTGATAGATAAGATCGTTGATCATGAGCATGCCGTAGGACAGTGCACCCGTTGTGATCATACTGTGGAACCCTTGCTCAGCAAGCAGTGGTTTGTGAAGATGCAGCCCCTGGCGGAACCGGCCATTAGAGCCGTTGTGGAGGGCGATAGTCAGTTTGTGCCAGAGCGGTTCACTAGGAACTACCTGAACTGGATGGAGGATGTTCGGGATTGGTGCATCTCCCGGCAGCTATGGTGGGGACATCGGGTACCGGTTTGGTACTGTGCTTGTGGCGAGATCATCGTGACCAAGACAGATCCTACAGCATGTCCTGCGTGTGGGGGCACCGATCTCCGCCAGGACTCCGATGTTTTGGATACGTGGTTTAGCTCTGCTCTCTGGCCCTTTTCTACTCTGGGATGGCCGGAGGAAACCAGGGAGCTTCAGCACTTCTATCCCACATCTGTATTGGTGACGGGATTTGATATCATATATTTCTGGGTAGCCAGGATGATGTGTATGGGTCTGGAGTTTATGGGTGATGTGCCTTTCCATGACATCCTTATTCATGGACTTATTCGGGATTCCCAGGGGCGGAAGATGAGCAAGTCCTTAGGCAATGGCGTAGACCCCATAGATGTCATAGAGGAATTTGGCGCAGATGCCCTGCGGTTTAGCTTAGTTATTGGAACCTCCCCGGGCAATGACACCCGCTATCGTGAGGAAAAAGTGGAGGCTTACAGGAATTTCGCCAACAAGATCTGGAATGTGTCCCGATTCGCGTTGATGAACTTGGTAGATTTCCAGCCTGAGGGTGTGCAACAGACTGCCATAAAGTTGAGTCTGGCCGACAGGTGGATCTTGAGCCGTTACCAAAGCACTATAGAGGAAACCACCCGCTGGCTGGAACGCTACGATTTGGGGGAGGCCGCCCGGGCGCTATATGACTTCGTCTGGACAGAGCTTTGTGACTGGTATGTGGAGATGATAAAACCCAATCTCTATGGTCGACTGGGTGAAGATGCGAGGCAAGCCTCTCAGTACGTGCTCTGGCATGTATTGGAGGGGACTTTGCGGCTCTTGCATCCGTTTATGCCCTTTATCACTGAGGAGATCTGGCAGCATTTGCCCCATGCCGGTGAGACCATCATGTTGGCATCCTGGCCCGAGGCTAAGGCCCCCGATGGCCAAGTGGAAATGAAGATGGCTGCAGTGATGGACATGGTGAGAGCCATCCGCAACATTAGGAGTGAGAAGAAAGTGGCTCCCGGTAGAGAGATCTCGGTGATTGTCCATGCCGGCGCCGATCAGAAAGCGTTGTTGCAGGAGGCACAGGGATATCTCCAGGTGTTGGCCCGGGTAGGAGACTTGCAGATTGGTTCCTTCGGGGATGCGAAACCGGAAAGAGCTGTAACAGCAGTGGCCGGTGGGGTGGAAATGTACCTGCCCTTAGCTGGTCTAGTGGACATTAGCCAGGAAATTGCGCGGCTGCAGAAAGAGCTGGAGATGACGGGTCTAGAGATCAAGAGAGCCGAGGGGAAATTGGGCAACCCTGGCTTCGTAAATAAAGCACCTAGGGAGATTGTGGCCAAAGAAGAAGAAAAGCTCACCTTGTTGCGGGATAAGGAAGCCATGCTCGAGGTGCGGCTAAAGGACCTAGTAGATTAAGGATATTGGCTCTTATAGTATGGTAAACCCGGCCTCGAAGAAGGGCCGGGTTTGCTATGGTCTCTTCAAGACAGATGTGAAAGCATCACGTAGCGTCCTCTAGGGAGGGGTGCACAGGATGGAAGTTCATACATATCTGGCGAATCTCGGTCCAGGTCAGGGGCAACCCGGACTGGCGCGGATCAATTTTCTCCTGGAGTATTTGGGTCACCCGGAAAAGGGCCTAAACATAGTGCATGTGGTGGGCACCAACGGTAAAGGCTCTACCTCCCAGTTTATTGCCTCCATCTTGCAGGCGGCTGGGCAGAAGGTAGGTCTATATACATCGCCACATCTGGTGAGATTCAATGAGCGAATGCGGATCAATGGAGTACCCATTGGTGATGGGGTTCTGGAGGAGCTTTTCCAAAAACTGCACCCCTGCCTAGATAAACTGGCGGTGAGCGAGCTAGGTAGGCCGGGGATGTTTGAGGTGGCTACTGCCATTGCTTTGGAGTATTTCAACCGGGAAGGTATGGATTACGCCATACTGGAAGCCGGCCTTGGAGGCCGATATGATGCTACCCATGTGGGTCAGCCCGTGGTAACGGTATTCACCCATATTGACCTTGATCATACAGAGATTCTAGGGGAAACGGTGGAATTGATCGCTGCAGAAAAGGCCGATGTGATCCCCTGGGGTGGTGTAGTGATCATGGCGCCTCAAGCAAGTGGTGCCAAGGCAGTGATCAGCCAAGTTGCCCAAGCCCGTCAGGCCCGTACCGTGGATGTGGAGGCTAGATACCAGAGTGCCGCGATAAAGCCTAGTCCTTTAGGGACTAGCTTTACTGTTTCTAGTCCGGGTCAAATACTGACTTTGCGTATCGGGTTATTGGGTTTATTTCAGATCACCAATGCACTCACTGCCTTAGCTGCAGTGGATGAGTTGGCAGAGCAGGGATTGCACATTTCCGGGGAGGATATTGCCCGAGGATTAGCAGTAGCCCGCTGGCCTGGTCGCCTGGAAGTTGTGGATACTGAGCCCATTGTAGTGCTGGATGGGGCTCATAATCTAGATGGTTTTCGCCAGCTGGCCAAGAATCTTCCCGTCTACCTCTCGTGGGAGAAATTGCATTTGATCATGGCCATTGTTGGCGACAAACCCCTAGACTCTATGTTGGAAGTGTTGCTGCCTTTAGCTAGTACGGTGACTTTCACGGCCCCCCAAAAGAGCCGTACAAGGCCGGTAGACCCTTCGCATTTGCTGCAATTGGCTGCAGGGTTCAAGCCGGATGCCGAGATTGCTGCGTCTTTTGCAGAAGCCTATTCAAGGGTGCAGCAGCAGGCCCAACCTCAGGATGTGGTGTGTATTTGTGGTTCTTTGTACCTTATCGGTGAAGCCCGTCACCAACTGGTGGATTGTCGGGACTCTGCAGGGATTTCGCCACTCGGTGCAGAAACACCTAAGGCGTAACAATGGGGTTTTTGAACGGAGGGAAGGTATGGCTCCAAAGAAGAAAAGCAAAGAACAGAAAAAGAGTAAGGCGTTTGAGAGAGTCTACCTAATCCTGACTCTAGTCGCAGTGGCGGGTGTAGCTATATTCCTTGGTTATGTGGTGGGCCAATATGCCATCCAGGCCGCCACAAACGCCCTAGATCGGGAAATCGCTCAGGAGGGGGACCGGGTGAGGCAGCAAGTAGCGGAAACAGCGCGGCAGACACCTCCAAATTCAGCTGCGCAGGTAGATGCCACACCTGAAGCAGATGACACAAGAGGACCAGGGACGCGGCTACAATCACCCTCCGAATCTACACCACCATCACCGTCTCGAGAGGTTCAGCCGGCGGTGGAGCCGACGCCTAAACCCGCACCTGGGGTGCCACAAACTGTACCAGCGGCGACATCGAGCAAACAACTTTTTCGTGTACAGGTGGGAGCATTTTCCTCAGAAGTCAATGCTCAGAGCTTAGCGGGAGAACTTAGGGACAAGGGTTACCAGGTATTGGTGGTACCCGGTTCGTTGCATAGAGTGCAGGTAGGTGCTTTTGCAGAACGGAGCAATGCGGAGACTTTGAAGCGAGAGCTAGAGAGCAAGGGTTTCCCAGCGGCCATCATTAGCACTGACTAATTTCTGATCCATTGTCAGCACATACTATTCTCAGGTTAGTGGAATAGGAGGTGTGGCACATGCCGTTATCCCAAGACAAGGTTTTTCACGTCCAGGGGATGCATTGTCAGCATTGTGAGAGGGCCATTCGGGAGATGGTCGGGAAATTGTCGGGTGTCCAATCCATTGATGTCGACATCAAGAATGGAACTGTGGCTGTCAAGTACAATGCTGAGCAGGTGGATACCGAGGCCATAGAGGGGGCTATCACAGGGGCTGGGTACGACTTACTGGGTTGAGGGTATGTTTGCACTACATCCAACTCACAATATCTTCGGGTCACCATCTTTGTTGATGAGAGGAAGATGTTGTGGTGAAAAGGGAGAAGCTCAGTTGGGGTGAGCTAGCGATTTTGGGTGCAGTGCCCTTTGTGATGGTATTAGGTAACTCCATGCTGATTCCCGTTTTTCCCAAATTTGAACAGGTCTTGCATATCAATCAAGTTAAGGTGGGCCTGCTGGTTACTGCATTTTCGTTGCCGGCAGGTCTTTTGATTCCTTTTTCTGGCATGCTATCTGATCGTATCGGTAGGAAGATCATCATCGCCCCTGCCCTCGTACTCTATGGTATAGGCGGACTTGTGGCAGGCATCGCCAGTGTCACCTTGCAGGACCCTTTTACTGTGATTTTGGTGGGCAGGGTATTACAGGGGTTAGGGGCAGGGGGTACATATCAGCTGGCCATGGCCCTTACAGCGGATTTGATCACTGGAGAGAAGTTGACCAGGTATTTGGGTTTTCTAGAAGCGTCCAATGGGTTGGGCAAAGTAGTGAGTCCCATTTTGGGATCTCTGGTAGCCATGGTAAGTTGGTATGCTCCCTTTTTCGTGTATGGGATCTTGGCTTTTCCCGTCGCCGTGCTGGTGTGGTTTGGCCTCAAGGAACCGAATCCCGGTGGGGAGGGTGAATCATGGAGCAAGTATTTCGCTACATTAGGTCAGATCGTCAAGAAAAAAGGCGTCTCTTTGGCTGTTGCCTTTCTCATAGGATTTGTGGCCTTATCGGTGCTGTTTGGCTTTTTGAGCTATCTATCGGATATTTTGGAGCAACGGTTTCATCTACAGGGATTAGTCAAGGGGCTGGCAATGGCTGTGCCCGTCTCGGCCATGGCAGCTACCTCCTATGGAACGGGAGTATTTCTGGAAAAACGGCGTCAGCTGCTCAAGACCGCCCTCATTGCGGGAATGGGTATAGCGGCTTTAACTTTAGCCGCGGTTCCCCTTTGTATCGGTATGCGCTTCGTTTTCCCTGCCACTGTCATCGGTGCCGGGATAGGCATTGGCATGGTTCTACCTCCTCTGAATACCATGATCACCGCCGCTACCTCCCAAGATGAACGGGGAGTTGTCACCTCGGTATATGGAACGGTAAGGTTCTTTGGGGTTGCGGTGGGCCCTCCGGTCTTTGGAGCCATTGGCTTTGAACGTGTGGGATTATTCTATGGCGTGGGAGCGGTGGCCGCGGTGGCAGCTCTCTTGGGGTATATGTTCATTAATCCAGACCAATTGCTCAAGAAAGAATAGAACCGTCGCCTGCATATCTAAGAGCTTTCGTACATAACATGGGGAATGCGGTCTCGCCCTGCCTTGAGTCCGCAAATGTAGAAGATGGGGGAGAGACGCATAATGCCACGTCCGCGGTGGGGAGGCGGCGGTCCTGGTCTATCCGGTGTGATGCTCTATATTGTCATATTTGCCCTGGTTTTCGTGGGGGTACCGGCGTTGATTGTGTCAAGCCGCCTTTGGCCACTACAGCGTAAAGTTCCAGAGTTTAGTATCAGGCTGCTACGGGAAGATCTGGGTAAAGTAGTGGAAATGGATTTGGAGGAATATCTTATAGGTGTTGTGTCCGGGGAGATGCCGGCGGATTTCCATCAAGAGGCTCTGAAAGCCCAGGCAGTTGCCGCCCGCACCTATGCCCTTTACCGCTTGGGGCTCAACAGCGGTTCACCTAAGGACAATGAGGCCCATGTATCCTCCGATTTCCGTAGCGGTCAAGCTTGGATCTCTCCCGAGGCTCAACGTGAGCGGTGGGGGTGGTATTTGTATTTTCAGAAACGCAGGCAGATTACCTCGGCCATAGAGGCTACTCGGGGCGAGGTATTGGTTTACGGGGGGCAACCCATATTCGCGGCTTACCATTCGACTAGCGGAGGAACGACCCAGGATTCAGGTGCTTATTTCAACGATTTGCCGTACCTGCGAGGAGTAACGAGTCCGGGGGAAGAAGTATCTCCCTATTACCAGACAACTAAATGGCTCACGTGGCGGGAGGTAGCAGATAAACTGGGAATGGAGATCCCGCCTGGGCTGAAAGAGCAACTAGATCGTGGGAACCCGGGTATACCAGGGGAATTCACAATCTATGAATCCGAAGCGCCAGATGAATCCCTAGATTCAGAAGCACCAAAACTCGCTGGGTTTGCCCAGATCACTGAGCTGTATTCAACTGGCCGGGTAAGAAGTATGGAGATTTTCGGCATGAGTTTTACAGGCAGGGAAATCAGGGAGAAACTGGGGCTGCGCTCCAATTGGTTCACTGTGGAGCTTGCTGGAGATGGCCTTACCTTCCATGTCAAAGGCTATGGCCACGGAGTGGGTATGTCCCAATATGGGGCCCAGGCCATGGCGTTGATGGGCAGTAGCTATCGAAATATCTTGGGTCACTATTATACTGGTGTGCAACTGACTCAGTGGTATTGATTAATCACAGGAAAGAGGTGGCATGCCCTATTGCTTGGGGGCGGACCTATGAGTAGAGATATTTATGATGTAGCGATTGTCGGGGGCGGGCCGGCGGGAATGTCTGCGGCTATATATGCGGGACGAGCCCATTTGCGTACCTGTATGTTGGAGGGTATGAGAGGAGGCCGAGTCCGAGCTGAGGTGGCCAGATGTTCAACACTTCAACTATTGAGAATTACCCGGGTTTTGGTATTGTCGATGGTCCGGAATTGTCCGATAGGATCGAGGCTCAAGTGCGGCAGTGGGGCACAGAGATCATCTATGGCCATGTGACCGGGATCAAGCAGGATGGGGAGATATTTGAATTAGTTGATGCCAATCAGGATGTATTCCGAGCCCGAACAGTGATAGTTGCAGCGGGATCCAAACCAAGAAAGTTGCAGGTGCCTGGGGAGGCTGAACTTACTGGTGGTGGAGTATCTTATTGCGCTACCTGTGATGGAGCATTTTTCAGAGACAAGGATATAGCCATGATCGGAGGCGGAGATTCAGCTATAGAGGAAAGCCTTTACCTCGCCCGCCTGGCTAAGCGAGTTACCGTCATCCATCGCCGAGATACACTGCGGGCCGCGAAGGACTTGCAGGAACGTGCCTTTGCCGATCCCCGCATCGAACTTATCTGGAACACATCGGTGGAAGCCATTGAGGGGCAACTCGCAGTGGAAGGGATTCGGATTAGGAACAATAAGACCCAGGCAGTCACCGTCCTGCCGGTGGCAGGTGTTTTCATTTACATCGGAACCCTACCGAATACAGATTTCTTACGGGGTGTGGTGGCCCTAGATGAGAATGGCTATATTGTAGCCGGGGAAGATACCTTGACTACAGTACCGGGGCTCTTTGCCGCCGGGGATATTCGGACTAAGGGCCTAAGGCAGATTGTGACAGCCTTAGCCGATGGAGCAGTAGCCGCCATGGCCGCGGAGAGATATTTGGGTAAGCGGGGATTATGAAAAGGGGGCAATTATCCATCGGGGGAGGGAGAGGAGTATGTATATGCAAAGCCGTCCAGCGGATAGCATTCTTGACTTAATCGGTGCCACACCGGTGGTGCGATTGAGGCGATTGACAAGACCGGGGGGGGCAGCAGTCTATGCCAAACTGGAGTCTCTTAACCCCGGTGGTAGTGTCAAAGATCGAATTGCTCTCGGCATGGTGCGGGCAGCGGAAAAGGCAGGCCAGCTCTCACCAGGGGGTGCCATAGTGGAGCCCACCAGTGGTAATACAGGTGTAGGTCTAGCTATAGTGGCTGCTGCTTTAGGCTACAGACTTATTCTCACCATGCCCGAGACTATGAGTCTGGAAAGACGGCAACTGCTCAAGGCCTACGGGGCGGAATTAATCCTTACACCGGGCTCATTGGGGATGCGGGGCTCCATCCAAAGGGCAGAGGAACTAATCGCAGCCAATCCCGGGTTTTTCATGCCCCAGCAGTTCGAAAATGCGGAGAATCCCAAAATCCACCGGGAAACAACGGCCCTCGAGATATTGAGCCAAATGCAGGGCAAGGTGGATGCCTTTGTGGCTGGGGTGGGCACAGGTGGAACCATTACCGGGGTGGCGGAAGTATTGAAAGACAAATTGCCCCTAGTACATGTTGTAGCAGTGGAACCTTTGGGATCACCAGTGCTCTCGCAAGGACAAGCTGGTCCTCATATGGTCCAGGGCATTGGTGCAGGTTTTGTGCCTACCGTGCTCAATCGGGGAGTTATCGATAAAGTCATCACAGTATCGGATGACGATGCATATACCATGGCAAGACGATTGGCCCGAGAGGAAGGGATCTTGGCGGGAGTTTCGTCAGGTGCAGCTTGCCACGGTGCTATACAAGTAGCATCTACTTTAGATGAGCATCAACAGGTTGTGGCCATTTTTCCAGATACCGGTACTAGATATCTAAGCATGCCGGGACTTTTTGACTGATCTGATAGGATGGTGGGTAATGCTAGAAAATAAGCTAAAGCTGCTGGAAGGTATTCTGCGGGAAATGGAAAGTGTGTTAGTAGCCTTTTCAGGGGGAGTGGACAGCACCTTTCTGTTAAATATGGCCCATCGCGTGCTGCCAGAGAGGGTATTGGCTGTTACCGCTAAGGCGGTTATGTACCCAGCTTGGGAAATAGATGAAGCTATCCTGTATGCCGAGCAGTTGGGCGTAGAGCATATTTTGCTGGATATAGATGCCATGCAGATTCCTGAGTTTGTCGACAACCCACCGCTCCGCTGCTATTATTGCAAGCGGGCCCTATTCCAGCGGTTTCTGGAAATGGCCAAAAAGCATAGTTTAAATTTCGTGGTAGATGGGACGAATAAAGATGATGAAAATGACTATCGCCCGGGCATACAGGCTATTCGGGAACTGAAGATTCGTAGCCCTTTGCTGGAAGCTGGCATTACTAAACAAGAGATCAGACAGGCCTCCCGGGATTTGCAGCTACCCACTTGGAACAAGCCATCCTATGCTTGCCTAGCCTCCCGCATTCCTTATGGGACAAGCATCACCCCAGAAAGGCTCCAGGTGGTGGAGCAAGCCGAAACACGCCTGTACGATCTGGGTTTCCGCCAAGTCCGGGTCCGCCATCACGGTGATCTAGCTCGAATTGAGGTGGATAGGAGGGACCTAAGTAGGCTTCTGGATTTAGCACCGCAAGTGGTGGACAGGTTCAAAGAACTAGGATTCTTATATGTTACAGCTGATCTGGAGGGATATCGCACCGGGAGTCTCAATGCTCAGCTATAAATTGGCCAATGGGCATAGAACTATGCTGCAGTGGGGAGGGTCAGGACCTGAGTGCCAGGTTGTGTACCCTCTTTTCTAGTAAGTTAGGCCTGGGCGCAGGACTTGGCCCAGGGTGGTTGAATATTAAATAAGATAGGGGGAGGGCTTTGCCCACTGTAAAAGGGGGGAGGTAGTTGCCGTTGCTTGGACAGCGGAGAGCTCGGATTCTCATCTTGTTATTAACCATCATAGTTGGGGCTATAATAGGGACAGTTATTGGTGAGGCTCTGGGGGGATATGTGACGATTTTCAACCGCTCCACCACTTTGGGAATTTCACCAACAGATATTCACATCGGCAGGATTCTTACATTCCATTTTGGATTTACCTTGCAGTTGAATTTGGCGACAGCTATTGGGCTGATCATCGCTCTGTTATTATTCCGAGCGTTCTAAGTGATCATCTGTCGGTGGTATGCTATTATGGAGTTGTGAAGGAGTACTCATATGGCCCAATTGATTCTGGCTTCGGGCTCACCGCGCCGACAGGAGCTCTTACAGATGCTGAGCGTGGATTTTGTAGTAATACCGCCAGACATCGACGAAGATGCCGTTGTGGGTGAAACACCGGTGGAAACCGTGGAGATGACCGCCTACGCCAAGGCCCGGTGGGTGGCGGATAGATGTACTGATGGAATAATTCTTGCTGCCGATACCATAGTATTGTTGGATACAGGGGAGATTCTCGGTAAGCCTCTAGGAGCAACAGCAGCCGCCGATATGTTGGCTTGCCTATCTGGGCAGGGCCATCAAGTAGTGACCGGTGTGGCTATTATTGATGCACCAACCGGCCGGAGAGAGATTTTTCATGTGGTGACCCGGGTTTTTTTCCGTAGACTATCAACTGATGAGATCCGCCGCTATGTAGCTACCGGGGAACCTCTAGATAAGGCCGGAGCCTACGGTATCCAGGGCAAGGGCTCCTTGTTAGTCGAAAGAATTGAAGGCTGCTATTTCAATGTGGTGGGTTTGCCTTTGCCTAGGTTAGGAGAAGTCTTGCAGAATTTCGGAGTTATGCTTCTATAGATGTGCTTGTTACCAGCCATACCTCCTGGAAGTTGGTAGGGAGGTAAACAAGATTGAGTGTTGTGATTAGGGATCTGCCGACTGGTGAACGTCCGAGGGAGAAGCTTCTGGGATATGGTGTGGATTCACTATCCAACCGGGAGCTCCTGGCCATCATCTTGAGAGTAGGCACTCGCCATCAATCGGCTCTAGGCTTGGCTGATCAAGTATTAGCTCACTTCGGATCCTTGAGGGAATTGCGAGAGGCCCGCTGTGAGGAACTGCAATCCATAGAAGGTATAGGTTTGGCCAAGGCGGCACAGGTCTTGGCAGCTTTGGAGTTAGGCAGACGGGTACAAGCCTTGGTGAGGGTCCCGGCTGTAGTCCAATCGCCCCAAGATGCTTCTGATTTGGTGATGGAGGAGTTACGCTACCTAGATCGGGAGGTTATGCGCCTCTTGATTCTTGACACCAAGCATCAGGTGATCGCTACACCTATTGTATCTGTGGGGACGTTGAATGCCTCCATGGTACACCCCCGGGAGATATTTAAAGATTGCATCCGCCGCAGTGCAGCTGCGGTCATTGTGGTGCACAACCATCCCAGTGGTGACCCTTCCCCCAGTTCCGACGATATTCAGGTGACTAAGCGACTGCGCAGGGCAGGGGAGATCCTGGGAATCGATGTGCTCGATCACATAATAATTGGGGATAACCGGTTTGTGTCTCTTAAGGAAGAAGGGTTTTTCACGTAGTGGCGCGGGGCAAGACCCCGCCCTCGAGATCGCTAGAGCCGATCTTAGGTAGGAGGTAGTGGGCAGATGATTGCTTTATCAAAAGACATGGGGATTGATCTAGGTACCGCCAACACCCTTGTATATGTTCAAGGCAAGGGCATTGTCTTACAGGAGCCATCGGTAGTCGCTATTGAAAGAGACAGCAATCGAGTTTTGGCCGTGGGCGCTGAAGCCCGGGAAATGGTGGGTCGCACTCCCGGCAACATACTTGCGGTGAGACCTATGAAGGATGGAGTCATCGCGGACTTTGATGTCACCGAGCGGATGCTCCGACATTTTATCGCTAAGGCGAGTCGCCGCAGGGGGATTTTCCGCCCTCGAGTCGTTGTGGCGGTTCCTTCTGGGGTGACCGAGGTGGAGAAGCGGGCAGTGATCGATGCAACCCTGTCAGCAGGTGCTAAGGATGCTAGGCTGATAGAGGAGCCCATGGCGGCAGCCATTGGTTCTGGTTTGCCGGTCCAGGAGCCTACCGGCAGCATGATTGTGGATATAGGTGGAGGCACGACAGAGGTTGCCATCATTTCACTAGGGGGCATTGTTTCCCACCGGTCTATTCGGGTGGGAGGCGATGAGCTAGATGAATCCATAGTTCAGCATGTGCGCCGCTCCTATAATCTGTTGATCGGTGAAAGGACAGCTGAACGTGTGAAACAAGAGATAGGCAATGCTCACATAGACAAAGAACGGGAGAGAAAATCTGCGGAAATCCGAGGTCGAGATTTGGTCACAGGGTTGCCCAAGACTGTGACTATTACCGATGAGGAAATCCATGTGGCTTTAGCAGAGCCAGTCCAAGCCATTGTGGAAGCTGTTAAAGTGACTCTAGAGCGGACACCACCGGAATTATCTGCGGACATAATGGATAAAGGGATTATTCTAGCTGGGGGCGGATCTCTGCTATCTGGGTTGGGCCGACTGCTTAGTGATGAGACCGGTATGCCTGTACATCTATCTGATGATCCGTTGACTGCGGTGGTTAAGGGGACGGGGACTGCTTTGGAGCATTTCAACCTACTACAACGGGTGATGGTCAGTACTAGGAAGCTCAGCTAGCTCGGGCTAAAGCATATGAGCAGCTGTGCTCGGTGAGGATGAATGGGGATGCGGTGGATATCGGCCCGGTGGCCAATGCTCGTCACTATATTCGTTGCCTTTATCTTGATCGGCCTTATCTATATAACCGCAGAGGGCCGTCGTGAGCTGTCCCCTTGGGAGAGTAAAATCAAAGACGGAATGGCCCCTGTTTACGGAGTGTTTAGTAATCTAACGAGCTTTGTGAACCACTGGGTGGGAGTTATACGGAACCATAGCCACTTGCAGAAAGACAATGCTGAGTTACTGCAAGAGATTGAGTGGATGAAACGCAGGCTGGAAATGGTTGAGCAACTAGAGCAAGAAAATGCCAGCCTGCGAGCAGCTATGGGTTTTCCTTTTGCCAGTAACCACCCTCCAGTGGCGGCTGAGATCATAGCGCGCTCACCCTCTAACTGGTTTGATAAGGTGTTTATCAACCGAGGGGAGGCAGCGGGGCTAGAGGCTGGTGATGCAGTGGTAACCCCGGCAGGGGTCGTGGGGCGAATCTACACGGCAACCGCGCAGACTGCAGAAGTGATGCTGATTACCGATGATCGCAGTGCTTTTGGAGCCACTGTGGTGAGAACTGGCGATCCCGTTGTCATTGAGGGCAGTGGGCGCTGGAGTGAGTTGCGTTTGAAGCCTTTGGTTAAGGAGGTGGACCTACAGGTCGGGGACCAGATTGTTACTTCGGTCATGAGTGGGGTGTATCCCAACGGTTTACCGGTGGGCACGGTGGCTGCAGTGGATACAGGCCAATATGGTCTATCTCTATCGGCGGTGGTCACACCCCACGTCGATCTGGCGAGGATTAGCCGAGTCTTTGTCATCAAATAACTGGACAAGCAATCCGTGGGGAGAGGCAAGAGTGTGAGGAAACTAGTCATATTGGTAGCTTTGGCTGCTGCAGTGTTACTGCAATCTACGGTATTCTCTCTCTGGGCATGGGTGGGCGTGAAGCCTGATCTTGTCACTGTTATAGCCATCCTCACTGGGCTTTTGCATGGACTGGTGCCGGGCAGTATCATAGGGTTCTTGGGTGGTTTTCTCCTTGACTACTCATTGGGGCGACTCATAGGTGCGGGTGCGGTAAGTAAGATGGTGGTGGGGGGCTTGAGCGGATGGGTGGCCCCGAAAATCTTTGGAGAACATATGGCTGTACCTCCCTTAGCTGTCTTGGTGGGGACGTGGTTGGAACAGACCATCTATCTGACCCTAGCCAACGCGTTTGGGAGTACTTTACCCGTGGTCAAAGGATTTTGGGTCGTAGTGCTGCCGGTGGGGCTGTTTAACGTTGTGTTCGCTTTTCCCATATACTACGCTCTGGTTGCGTTGGGACGGATACCCGACCGAGGGGGCCTAGAAGATTAGTGGATAGCAAACAGCGGTTGGAAAGGGCTCGAACCCTCGGCTGGTGTATCATCCTTGTGTTCATTTTCCTGGCTGGTCGGCTTTGGCATCTTCAGATTGCTCAGGGACACAAGTATGCTGCCATGGCCGATGGAAATCGCATCAGATGGCTCCGCACTGTAGCACCCCGGGGGCGTATCTTTGATCGCAATGGGGTAGCGCTGGCTACCAACCGGGCTTCTTTTACTGTTTCCTTGATGCCAGGGGGCTTAGATGGCGAAACCCGGGAACAGTTGATGTCTAGCCTATGCCAACTGTTGGGTCTAACGGTGGCGGAATTGGAAGAGGCCATAGTCAAGGGAAGTCGGTATCCCTACGAAGCAATTCGAGTGATGCAGGATGTCCCCCCGGAGACAGTGGTTGCCTTGGAGGAAAGGCGATTTGAGTTGCCTGGTGTAATGGTGGAGATGGAGGAAGTCAGGGAGTATCCGCTGGATTCTTTAGCTAGCCACGTTCTGGGATATATGGCCCCCATTACCCGTGAACTCTTGTCCGCTTGGTCTGACCAGGACTACTATGGATCTGATTACATTGGCTTCACCGGTCTGGAACGCCTCTACGAGCCGTCTCTACGGGGTAAAGATGGAGGCAGCCAGGTGGAGGTCAGCGCCTTGAATCGGCCGGTACAGGTTCTAGATAGAACTCCTGCAGTACCGGGAGCTGACCTGGTTTTGACGTTGGATTGGGAGTTGCAGGAATTGGCGGAGCGAGCCTTGACTGAGCAGCTAGCCCAGCTGCGAGCGGCGGGTAAATACACCCATGCTTACAGTGGGGTTGTGATTGTACTCGATCCCAAAACTGGCGCGATTTTGGCTTTAGCCAGCATGCCAGGCTATGATCCCAACCGCTTATCTGACGCGGCCCAAAGGAGCAGCTACTACCTGGAGCTTTCCCGGGACCCTGAGCGACCCCTTTTCAACCGAGCTATGCGGGGTCTGTATTCTCCCGGCTCAGCCTTTAAGCCCTTAGTAGCCATTGCTGCTTTAAACGAAGGCAAGACGACTGCGAGAGAGGTTTTCTATGCCGATGATATAGGGCCCTATGGGATTAAGCGCTGTTGGACCCTGAATAACAATCCTCCCTTGGCTGCCCATGGGAACATAACCCTTTCTGAAGCGATTAAGGTCTCATGCAATGACTTCTTCTGGGAGCTGGGGCTGAGGCTAGGCATAGAGTCCATTGCCAGTCATGCTAGGCAGGCAGGTTTTGGGCGTCCTGTAGGGTTACCCATGTATCCCTCCGAGGAAACAGGGGTAGTGCCGGATCCAGAATGGAAAAAGCAGCGATTTGCCCGGCGACCCCGTTCAGAACAGGTTTGGTACCCTGTAGAGACCATGGATGTAGCCATAGGCCAGGGGTTTCTGCTGGTTACTCCATTGCAGATGGCTGCTTTCTATATGGGTTTGGCTAACCGGGGACCAATCTATACGCCTTATTTGGTGGATAGGATACAACTCCCCACTGGCGAAGTGATTGAGGCAACGGAGCCCCATGTCGCTCGGGTGATTGAGGCGACACCGGAGGCTTGGGATGCCGTTATCAAGGGTATGGTGCAAGTGGTTGAAAGTGGTGGCACAGGTGCTACTGCTTTTCGTCGGTTTCCCTATCCCGTCAAGATTGCTGGTAAGACTGGATCTGTGCAGCTAGGACCGGGCCAGGGCGATGCCCACAGCTGGTTTGGGAGCTTTGCTCCAGTGGAGGATCCCGAAATAGTTGTCATAGCCTTCGCGGAACACGGTGGCGGGGGTTCTGTGGCATCTGGACCTATAGTCCGCCAGATCATGGAAGAGCATTTTCGCAAGCAGTATGAACCTGAAGGTGAACAGGAGTCTGAAGGTGAAAGCGAATAGTAGAACTCTGGAGTTTATCGAAGGAATTGCCCAGAAGGAATCAAAAACAATTTGCCGAATCTTACAAAGTATGGTGACCAATTGGTGGTGAACGGTTCGTGGCACGTGAATACGTGACCTTTAAGGGGACTAAAGAGGGACTATTTTTGTGGCTAGATCCCCATGCAGAGTTCAATGATATCTTGGACCAACTTCAGGAGAAATTGACTTTGACTAGGGACTTCTGGCAAGGTGTCACTATAGTTCTCAAACACACGGAACGAGAGTGCCGCCCTCAAGAAAAGGCGCGGCTAGATGAGTTAATGGGAGAATTCGGTATGGCCTTAAAAGAGGATATAGAGCAAAGCTCGACTGATCGACAGACTAGAGAAGCCCATGAGATTAACAGGGATAATGCCATCATTGTCCGGCGCACACTGCGCTCTGGGCAGAGGATTCATCATGTCGGCAGTGTAGTGGTGCTAGGAGATGTGAATCCGGGGGCCGAGGTAGTAGCTGGCGGTGACATCATTGTTTTGGGGACATTGCGGGGTATAGCCCATGCCGGTGCATTGGGGGAGGAAGATGCAGTTGTCATGGCCCTGAAACTATTGCCGACTCAGTTACGTATCGCCCATTTCATATCCCGAGCGCCAGACCATGGGGATGTGCCGGAGCCACAAGGACCGGAGATAGCACAGATACGCAATAATCTGATTACAATTCATAGCTACGGTCCGTGATGGACGTGTCTATGTTGGGTGTGACTCGGACCAGGGAGGGCAAGGTGTTTCTATTGCCCACTAATTATTTGTGCCCGAGTCATGTGGATTAAGGAGGTAGAGGGATGGCAGGAAAAGTGATCGTGGTCACCAGTGGCAAAGGTGGTGTCGGCAAGACCACTACTGCAGCCAATATTGGAGCAGGTCTGGCGCTTTTAGGCCGTAAAGTATGTTTGATTGATGCTGATATTGGTTTGCGCAACCTCGATGTAGTGCTGGGGTTGGAAAATAGAATCGTCTATGATTTGACTGATGTGGTGGAGGGCAATTGTCGGCTACGGCAAGCTTTGATTAAGGATAAGCGCACAGATAATCTCTATCTTTTGCCCGCGGCACAGACCAAAGAAAAGGACGCCATATCACCGGATCAGATGCGTATGCTTACAGATGAATTGCGGGAAGAATGCGAATATATTCTGGTGGATTGCCCGGCTGGTATAGAAAGTGGTTTTAAGAACGCCATTGCCGGTGCCGATGAAGCCATAATTGTGACGACCCCTGAGATTGCTGCTGTCAGGGACGCAGACCGCATCATAGGCCTTTTGGAGGCTGCAGAGCTATACAATCCCCGCCTCATCATCAACCGTATCCGGCCTCAGATGGTCAGGAAAGGTGATATGATGGGGATAGATGACATAATCGAGATTCTGGCTATAGATCTCTTAGGGGTCGTGCCAGACGATGAGGATATTATAGTCTCCACCAACAGGGGAGAACCGGTGGTAATGGATAGGAGGAGCCGAGCTGGACAAGCATACAATAATATAGTCCGTCGGCTGGAAGGCATTGATGTGCCATTCCTATCCCTGGAAGAGGACAGCTGGCTTACCCGGGTCAAAAAGGCGATTATGGGCCATAGTTAAAGGGGGGAACCTGTTGTGATAGACTTTTTTAGACAGTTTTGGAACCGTGACGCCGATTCATCGAAGCAGGTTGCCAAAGAACGTCTGCGGCTGGTGCTGGTGCATGATCGAGTCAATGTTTCCCCAAGTCTCCTGGAGGCCCTGAAAGAAGATCTTTTGGAGGTCATCTCGAAATATATGGAGATTGAAGAAACAGGTTTTGAGGTTAATCTAGATAAGTCCGATAACTCCGTGGCTCTGATAGCCAATATTCCGGTGAAGCGGATGAAACGGGCAATAGATCAAGGCCGATAAGGGGCGTGGGATGGTGGCGATGGATTGAGAAGGTGGTCCCATGATATAGATTTCGCCCTGCTTTTACTTGTAGGTATCCTGCTCACCTTTGGGCTTGTAGTTTTGTGTAGTGCCAGTGCGACCAGCATAGGCGCCGCTCAGGGCGATGCATACTATTACGTCAAAAAGCAACTGGCTTGGGTTTTGGCTGGCTTAGTGGTTATGGTGGGTATGTGTTCGTTTGATTACAGTATCCTCGGGCGATACTACAGAGTGGTGTATTGGGGCACACTAGCCGTTCTGGCCGCAGTGCTAGTAATCGGTAGGAACGTTGCCGGTGGTCAGAGGTGGTTTATGATCGGACCAGCGAGAATTCAGCCGGCAGAATTTGCCAAAATCGGTGTCGTCATCAGTCTAGCTAAGCACTTAGAGAGGAAGAAGCATCTAGATCAGCTAAATGACTTGGTTTCTGCCTTCTTCCATGTGGGGATTCCCATGCTGCTAATCCTGAAACAGCCAGATTTCGGTACAGCAATGGTATTTGCCGGAGTGCTTTTGGGTATGTTGTTTATGGCTGGAGCATCTCACAGACATTTGGTTTGGATTGCAGTGAGTGGTTTAGGCGTGTTCAGCGTAGGGGCGTGGCTGAGCATGCGGGGACTTGTTCCCATCTTGGCTCCTCACCAAGTGGGACGCATTCTGGTGTTTCTCGATCCCTATGCAGATCGAACTGGTGCTGGCTGGAATGTGATTCAGTCCATGATCGCCATAGGATCAGGTGGCCTTTTTGGCAAAGGCCTGTTTCAGGGAACCCAGGCACAACTGGATTTCCTGCCTGCTCACCACACTGATTTCATCTTTTCTGTCGTCGGCGAAGAACTGGGATTTTTGGGATCCTTTGGGTTATTAACTGTATATGTGCTGTTGCTTTGGCGAGGACTTAGGATCATGGTTTTGGCCAAAGACGAATTTGGCGCGAATCTTGCTGCTGGGGTTGTCTCCATGTTTCTGTTCCACCTTGTGATCAACATTGGCATGACTTTGGGAGTGATGCCTGTGACTGGCATTCCCTTGCCATTTATTAGCTATGGCGGTAGTTCGCTCCTGACTAATATGGCAGGCATAGGTTTGCTATTAAACGTTTACATGCGGCGTCGCAAGATCATGTTTCACTGAGTATGGTGGACCGGCCACCGGAATACCAGCTGCCCCATGGCTAATATATTAGTCATGGAGAATGGTCATTTTGCTTAGGCGGGCCAAGGCTGGATAGGCGGTGGCTAGACAGCATGCAGATGGCGCAAGTTTGCGGCATACGGATCGAACTCAATCCGTTTTTTCTTTTATTGATGCTGCTTTTGGGGATAGTCGGCTATTTGCCCCATGGCCTTATTCTTTTTGGCATAGTGTTTGTGCATGAACTGGCCCATACAATTGTGGCTTTTGCCTATGGTATGCCCTGTACTTCCATAGAGCTACTTCCCTTCGGTGGAGTGGCACGCAGCGAAGGATTCTACAGCCCTGACCCCTTCGCTGAGGCTATGATTGCTCTAGCAGGCCCTGTGACCAACGGATTTCTTTGTCTTCTGGCAATTGCTATGGCTCCTTATGGGGTAATTCCTGAGCTATGGTATAATCATTTCATGAGGGCCAATTGTGTCATTGGTCTATTCAACCTGATCCCAGCTCTGCCCCTAGATGGCGGCCGGGAGTTAAGGGGATATTGGGCTCTACAAATGGGGTATCGCCGTGCCACGGAGCGGGCAGCACGGGTAGGAAGAGCATTGGCTGTCTTGATGGGCTTGGTCGGTGGGTTGGGTTTGTACTACGGTTATGCCAGTATATCCCTTTTGGGGTTAGCATTTTTCGTTTTCATCGGTGCAGGACGGGAACAACGCATGGCAGGATATGTGTTCATGCGATATTTGACCAGAAAGAAGCAGGAATTAGAAGAAAACGGCGTTCTACCCACAGAGCAACTGGTAGCCCATGGCGATATGTCGGTGGGAGATATTGTGGGCCATTTTGTGCCTAAGAGATATCACATCATTTTAGTGATGGATGATGCTGGCCATATTGCTGGCTTTGCTACAGAAATGGAGGTGGTGAATAGTTTTTTTGAACAAGGTATTGACACACCCTTACAAGCCATCATCCACTATCGATACAATATTGGTTAGGCAGAAAGTTGCTCCATGGATATTAGGATAGGAAGTGCTTTGATGGACCAAGCGAAACTCTTGGATCTGATCTTGCCCTCTGTGGCCAAGCCTGGTCGCTATACAGGGAATGAATGGAATATTATCCGCAAGGATTGGGAGACTACTGCAGTCAAGTTTGCCTTGGCTTTTCCAGACATCTATGATGTGGGGATGGGCCACTTAGGTTATAAAATTCTCTACAGTTTGCTTAATCGGCGAGAAGATACCTTAGCAGAACGTGTCTATGCTCCTTGGGTAGATATGGAAGACAGAATGCGGGAACACGGATTGCCTCTCTTTAGTCTCGAGACTCGCCACGGGCTATCCGAATTTGACCTTGTCGGTTTCACTCTGCAGTATGAGCTCAGCTACACTAACATTTTGAATATGTTGGACCTTGGTGGCATTCCTTTGCTGGCTGCCCAACGCTCTGCCTCCCATCCTTTTGTGGTTGGCGGAGGACCCTGTGCCTTCAATCCGGAGCCACTAGCTGCGTTTTTTGATCTCTTCGTCATCGGAGATGGGGAAGAGGCCATCGTTGATCTCGTTGATTGCTATATCCACTGGCAAGGGCAAAAGGGAAGCCGCAGTGAGTTCTTGCTGGAAGCGGCAACCATCCCAGGAGTCTATGTGCCGGCCTTATACGAAGTCACGTACAAAGATGATGGCACCGTGCAGGCGGTTACACCTACCCTACCGGGGGTACCTGCTAGAGTCAAAAAACGTGTAGTACAAGATTTGAATGGAGCCTTTTACCCGGAGGACTTTGTAGTACCCTACGTAGAGGTCATTCATGACAGGATTATGCTGGAAGTTATGCGGGGCTGCACCCGAGGGTGTCGCTTTTGCCAAGCTGGCATGATTTATCGGCCAGCCCGGGAGCGCAGTCGCAAGCTTTTGCTTAAGCAGGCAGAGGCTCTCGTGGCTAACACCGGCTATGAGGAGATCTCATTGGCATCGCTTTCCACCAGTGACTATGGTGATATTAGGGATCTGATCCAGGATTTGATGGGGCAATATGGTGATTGCGGTATAGCCATTTCGCTGCCTTCCTTGCGTCTTGATTCTTTCTCTGTGGGGTTGGCAGATCAGATTCAGAAACAGCGCCGGACTAGCCTTACTTTTGCGCCAGAGGCGGGGACGCAAAGACTGCGAGACGCAATCAACAAGAATGTGACCGAAGCCGATCTTCTATCTGCAGCGGAGGCAGCTTTTGCAGCCGGGTGGGATGCCATCAAGCTGTATTTTATGATCGGACTGCCGACGGAAACACTAGAAGATGTGGCCGGTATTGCTGAGCTCACCCAAAAGGTGCTCCGCCTAGGCCGCCAGATTAGGGGGCGGGAAGGTAAAGTGGGCCGGGTGAAAGTCAGTGTGAGTGTGGGATCCTTTGTGCCTAAGAGTCACACTCCCTTCCAATGGACAGCCCAGGCATCTAGAGCAGAACTATTGGAACGGCAAAGATATTTGCGGAAACTGCTATCTGATCGGTCCATCTCTTTTAGCTGGACTGATGTAGAACGAAGTCTCCTGGAAGCGGTAATTGCTCGGGGAGATCGGAGAATTGGCGAAGTGATTCTAGCCGCTTGGCAGGGAGGTTGTAAGCTCGACACTTGGTCAGAGCATTTCAGTGATGACCAGTGGAGTCAGGCATTTGCAGCCACAGGTATTGATCCCCATTTCTACGGCCTGCGTCTCCGGGATCCAGGGGAGATCTTACCTTGGGATCATATTGAGACCGGTGTGAGCAAAGCATTTCTACTGCAAGAATGGATTCGAGCTCAGCAAGGACAGCTTACGCCGGATTGCCGCTTAGGCTGCACTGACTGTGGCCTTTGCCCAGAACTAGGGGTCTCGAATGTTTGGGTAGGGGGCGGCAGTTACAGTGAAGATTAGGTCCAAGTTTACTAAGGAAGAACCAGTGCGTTTTATTTCCCATCTGGATTTGGCCCGCACCATTGAGCGGGCGGTGCGTCGCGCACAGCTCCCCATTGCCTACAGCCTGGGTTTTAACCCCAGAGCCAAGATTGCTTTTGGGTCGGCATTGGCTGTGGGGGTGACCAGCAGTGCGGAATATGTGGATATGGAGCTAACCAGCGATATTCCAGTTGAGGATTTTATCAAGGTGCTCAATACACATGTGCCTGCCGGTATAGAGTTTACAGCTGCGGTGGAGATTAGCCCGGAAGTCCCCACTTTGATGTCGGTTATCGATCGGGCCAGTTATGTATTGACCGGGGATCTAGAGCACAGTGAAAATTTGGGACCAGCAGTCCAGAATATTTTGGATAGTGAGGCGATTTGGGTAGAGCGGTCAGGCAAAAAAGGAACCAGGACACTAGACATTCGGCCGTGGATATTTGCCCTAGACGTTTTGTCGACAGATTTCGAAATAAGCGGCGTATCTTTGCTAGCGCAAACCGGCAACCACGGTAATGTTAGGCCAGAGGAAGTGGCCACACATCTTCCCTTTGATCAAGGTTCTTTGCGAATTCACCGTTCAGGCCTCTTTATTGCCCGGGGATCGGATTTGATCTCTCCCTTGGAAGTGGCTCATTGTTAGGAGGACCAATATGGGCAAAGATATTATTGTGAATTGCGGCCGTCGGGAAACCAGGGCAGCTTTCCTGGAAGATCGGCGAATAACTGAGATATATATTGAAAGAGCCGCCCAGCAAAGGGTGGTAGGTAACATTTATTGGGGCAGAGTGGAAAATGTACTGCCTGGTATGTCGGCAGCTTTTGTGAATATAGGTTTGGAACGTAACGCGTTTTTGTATGTTGACGATGCTCGAGACTATGCTAAATTGACCGAAAATGGTGACAGCAAGCCAAGAAAGAGCAGGCGCAAATCGCGAGGTATTAAGGATGTTTTGAAACAGGGGCAGTCCATCATCGTCCAGGTGAGTAAAGAGCCCATTGGGACCAAAGGTGCGAGAGTAGTCACTAATCTGACCATTCCTGGCCGATATTTGGTCTTAATGCCTACTGTGGATCATATAGGGGTTTCCCGACGCATCCAAGATGAAAAAGAACGGGATCGGCTGAAGAAGATCACTAAGTCTCTGCGACCACCGGGTATGGGATTAATCGTCCGCACTCTGGCGGAAGGCCAGTGTGAGAAAGAACTAGAGCAAGATGTGCAATTTCTTCTCAAAGCATGGGAGCAGATCCAGCGCAGTTCTAAACGGACCCAGGCTCCAGGGTTGCTTTATAAAGACCATGATCTAGTTTACCGCTTGGTACGGGATTGCTTTTCCAGGGAATTCAGTCGCTTTATCGTCGACTCCCGGGATGAATATGCCAAAGTTCTAGAGATTTTGGACACCCTCTCACCCCATTTGCGCTCCCGGGTTTTTTACTACCATGATGAAAATATCCCGATTTTCGAGTTTTACGGTGTGGAAGCCGATCTTAAACGGGCCCTAAAGCGGAAAGTGTGGCTGGACAATGGCGGATATTTGGTCATTGATCAGACAGAAGCTCTGACCAGTATTGATGTTAATACCGGTAAGTATATTGGCAGCAAGAATCTGGCAGATACGGTACTGAAGACTAACCTAGAAGCAGCGGCAGAGGTGGGTAGGCAGTTGCGCCTTCGAGACATAGGCGGGATTATCATCATCGATTTCATCGACATGGTTACCCCCGAGCAACGGCAGAGAGTCCTCGCTGCACTGGAGCAAGAGATCAAAAAAGATAAGAATAAGACCCATGTGCTGGGATTCACAAACCTCGGTTTGGTAGAGATGACTAGGAAAAAGACGAGGCAGAACATCGGAGATTTCCTGCAGCGCGCTTGCCCATATTGTGATGGGACTGGGCGGGTGCTTTCCGAGGAAACTCTTGCCTTTGATGTGGAAAGGGAGATCTCCCGGGTGGCTCGGGAGCATGATGTGGAAGCCTTGATGATTGAGGTGCATCCTTCAGTGGCTGCTATGCTCATTGGAGCTGGTGGCACCAATTTGCGACAGCTGGAAAAAATGACGGGAAAGACCATCTATGTTCGGGGCTCTGATGACCGGCATTGGGAAGATGTGGAAATTGTCTTTGCTGGTAGCAAAGAGGCCTTGGGTGCCATGGCCGTGCCAGTGAAGCAGGGTCAGATCATTGATGTAGAGGTGGAAGAGCCGCACTTGACCAATCCTGAAGATGGGATATCCAGGTTGCATGGCTATGTTGTGGATATTGAGGGGGCGGGTCGCCACGTGGGCCAGAAACTGAAGGTGGAGATCACCAGAGTGTTCAGGACCTATGCCAAGGGGAGAATGCTGTCTTGACAGCCTTTTCAGGCCGTGATAAACTCGGTACTGTAGGTGTTCGGGTCTTTCAGGGACCTTGGACATCGAAACCGCTTGGGGTGGGCTGAAAGTGTTCACAGGAACCGCCTGATCTCGGCGAGTCTAGCGTGGAGGAGGTACATTTTAGTGTACGCAATAGTGCAAACTGGCGGTAAGCAGTACAAGGTGCGGGAAGGTGACCTGATCCGAGTAGAAAAACTGCCAGCAGAGGCAGGCTCTGAAGTCACCTTAGATGAAGTACTCATGGTTGTCGGGGACGAAACTAAGATCGGTAAGCCCCTGATCGCCGGGGCTAGTGTTACAGCCCGGGTGCAGCGCATCGCCAAGGCGAAGAAGATTATTGTCTTCAAGTACAAGGCCAAGAAGAATTACCGCAAGAAGACAGGCCATCGCCAGCCCTTCACTGAGCTCTTGATCGAAAAGATCAATGCCTAGGAGAAGCTAGTGTGGTTAATATCAGGATCTATAGGGATACAGCCGGGAGAGTCTGCCGCTTTGCGGCGGAAGGGCACTCGGATTTTGCCCCTTATGGTGAAGATATTGTTTGTGCCGCTGTATCTGTGCTCTTGCAGACGGCTATATTGGGTCTAGAGGAGCTGGCCCAGGCTAAGCCAGATGTGACTATGACTGATGGCTGCCTGGAATGCCGGTTGTCGGCAGGCAAGGGCGATGATATTGTGATAGATACGATTTTGCAGACTATGTTGCTGGGCTTGCAGGCCATAGAGGCAGATTACGCTGCTTTTGTCAGCGTGAGCCAGATAGGAGTTTAGGGAGGTGCGTAGAGTGCGGATGAATCTACAGCTATTTGCTAAGAAAAAGGGAGCTGGTAGTTCCCGTAACGGCCGAGACAGTATGGGTCAGAGATTAGGTGTGAAGCGAGGCGACGGGCAGTTCGTCAGTGCTGGTTCTATCCTCGTACGGCAACGGGGCACCAGAATTCACCCAGGCCCGAATGTTGGTAAAGGTAGTGATGACACCCTTTTCGCCAGGGTCGATGGGTATGTGAGCTTTGAGCAGGTAAGGAAAGGCAGGAAACAGGTCAGCATTTCCCCTGAGAATGGCGCGGTTACTGCATAGTAATTGATGCTCTGGGCTCAGCTGTCAGTCGGTATCACTTGTAAGTGGTAACGGGTTCGGGTAGGGCAGCGAGACTAAGCTGGTGGGACGAAGCATAGGAGGCCACACCCGGTGTGATGCTAGCGGGTGTGGCCTTTAATATACCCGGGAGGTGATTCGGACATGCAATTTGTGGACCGGGCTAGGATTTTTGTCAGCGCTGGAGATGGTGGTGACGGCTGTGTGGGTTTTCGACGGGAGAAATACATACCTGCCGGAGGGCCCGACGGAGGCAATGGAGGTAGGGGTGGCAATGTCATCGTTGAGGTAGACCCCTCCATGACCACGTTGCTGGATTTTCGTTATCGGGTCAATTATAAGGCGGCCAGAGGTGGGGATGGCAGAGGAAGCAAGCAACATGGCAAGAATGCGGAGGATCTCATCGTGGGAGTGCCGCCGGGCACGGTGGTTCATAATGATGAAAATGATGCAGTTATAGCTGATCTAACCAGCCCTCGCCAGCGCCTCTTGGCAGCACAGGGTGGTAGAGGAGGCCGGGGTAATGCAGTATTTGCTACTTCCACGAGGCAAGCGCCGACCTTTGCTGAAAGAGGGGAACCTGGCGAATCCCGCTGGCTTAGGTTGGAACTCAAACTCATTGCCGATGTGGGATTGGTGGGTTATCCCAATGCCGGCAAATCCACTTTGCTGTCAGTGATATCGGCAGCAAGGCCCAAGGTAGCAGCTTACCCTTTCACTACATTGGCACCCAACTTGGGAGTAGTGAAGGTGGAAGCAGGAAAGAGTTTTGTAGTGGCAGATATACCTGGCCTGATTGAGGGTGCCCATGCCGGTGTGGGCCTGGGGCATGATTTTCTCCGCCATGTGGAGCGCACCCGGCTCTTGGTACATGTGGTGGATTGCTCCGGAATGGAAGGTCGGGACCCCATAGATGATTTTCAGCAGATCCGAGATGAGCTAGGCTTGTTCAGTGCTGAATTGGCAGCTAGACCCTATATAGTTGTGGGAAATAAGTTGGATTTGCCGGAAGGCCACGGGAATTTGCAGAGGTTACAAGCTGTGGTGGAAGGGGATATTCTTGGGATCTCGGCAGCAACTCGCCAGGGGATCCAGGAGCTGACCTATAGAATCTGGCAGAAGCTGCAGACTCTACAGTCCCAAGAGGCAGAGGCTGAAGCAGATGCACGAATTGGGTTAGAGGCTCCAGAGGAGCCAGTTATGATTACTATCCCCAGGACGAGTGCGCCTTTGGAAGACTTCACCGTCACTGAAACAGATGATGGCTTTGTGGTGGGCGGCGAAGGCCTCCGACGCCTTTTGAAGCGGCATGACTTGAACAATGCAGAGACCTTACGATGGCTACTGAGAATGCTGAGGGATATTGGAGTGATCGATGCCTTACGAGAAGCCGGGGTGCAGGATGGGGACATAGTGAAAGTCGAGGAATGGGAATTTGAGTATCTCAGTTGAGGGCGGGATGATAGATGGTGCTAACTAGCAAACAACGGGCACATTTGCGGGGATTGGCCAATGATATGCCAGCCATTATCCAAGTGGGCAAGGGTGGAGTAAGCGATAACCTCCTCGAACAAATCGATGAAGCTCTAGAGGCTCGGGAACTTATCAAGATCCGATTACTGCAGAATACTGATGAAGACCCCGAGGAACTAGCCAGGACTTTGGCGAATTTAACTAGATCAGAAGTGGTACAGAGAATTGGTAAGATTATTGTCCTGTACCGGCTCTCCCAGAAGAATCCTGGCAAAGGGGGCATTGCTGATCTATGATGCGAAGCGAGTGTCTTCCGGAAAGTTAATCGTGTAGTGATTAAAGTTGGCACTAGTAGTATTACCTACCCCACCTACCGGTTGAATTTACAGCGATTGGAGTCTTTAGTGCGGGAAATCGCAGATCTGAACAACCGAGGCATGGATGTAGTTTTAGTTACATCCGGTGCTATTGGTGCTGGTATTAGTCGCTTGGGTTTTACGCAAAGGCCCACTACCCTACCAGCCAAACAGGCCGTGGCCGCGGTGGGCCAGGGGCTGCTGATGCAGGTATATGAAAAACTCTTCTCCGAGTATGGGCAGGTAGTGGCCCAGGTACTTCTGACCCGTGAAGATCTCAATAGCCGGGTACGGTACCTCAACTCCCGCCATACTTTACTGGAGCTTCTGAGGTATCGGGCGGTGCCCATTGTCAATGAGAATGACACTGTAGCTGTTGATGAGATTAAGTTCGGAGACAATGATACTTTATCTGCCCTAGTGGCTGCTTTAGTAGGGGCCGATCTCCTTTTGGTCTTATCGGATGTAGATGGCGTTTATACCTCCGATCCCAGACTAAACCCTGATGCCAAGTTGTTGGATGTGATCACCAGTATTGATGAGTTTGCTCCGGTAGCTGGAGGTGCTGGTAGCGCCCAAGGAACCGGTGGCATGATGACTAAATTCCAAGCTGCCCGCATCGCCTGTCGATCGGGGATACCCATGATCATAGCACAAGGAAGTCGCGCCGGGGTGATTCACGATGTGGTGGCAGCCAAACCGGTAGGTACGTTGTTCTTGCCAGAAGCTGATCGCCTAAACAGCAGAAAACAGTGGCTGGCTTTCTACCATCAACCCCAGGGGCGAGTATGTGTCGACGATGGTGCTAGACAAGCATTGCTGGGAGCGGGCAAGAGCTTACTTCCCATTGGGATCACCCAAGTTCTGGGATCTTTTGCCGCGGGGGATTTGATCTCTGTAATCGATGCCGAGAATCGGGAGATCGGCCGGGGGCTGAGCAATTTCACATCCGGAGAAATAGATCTGATTAAGGGCCATCGCTCTGACGCCATTGACAGGTTTTTGGATCACAAGGATTATGATGAAGTCATCCACCGCGATAACTTGGTATTATTTCCTGAGGAGTGAGGTATGTGAATGCAGGTAACGCGGATAGCATGGTCAGGGCACAAGCCGTAGTGGCCAAGGAGGCAGCCCAGCAGTTGCGCAATGCCTCCACCAATGAGAAGAATGCTGCCCTCTTGAACATGGCTGCTGCTTTAGAAGATAACAGTGCGGCCATACTTGCAGCTAATGCTCGAGATGTGGCCGTGGCACGGGGCAAGGGTATATCTGATGCATTGGTTGATCGCCTGACCCTCAATGAGGCACGGCTGGTAGGTGCAGCCAACGGGCTGAGGGAAGTAGCTGCTTTACCAGATCCCATAGGTGTGACGGTGTCCATGACCCGTCGGCCAAATGGGTTGGAAGTGGGTCGGGTGCGGGTGCCCTTGGGTGTTATTGGCATAATCTATGAGGCGAGGCCCAATGTCACCGTGGATGCCGCCGGACTCTGCCTAAAATCCGGTAATGCCGTGATCCTCAGGGGAGGCTCTGAGGCTTTACACTCCAATGTGGCCATTGTCCGCACCATGAGTGCGGCTTTAGAAGGTAGCGCTTTGCCGGAGACCTCTATCCAGATTATCGAAGATACAGACCGGGCGGCTACCCGAGCATTGATGCGACAGTCTGATCTGGTAGATGTACTGATTCCTCGAGGAGGCAGGGGATTAATTCGCTCAGTCCTGGAGAACGCGACAGTACCTATCATCCAGACCGGTGAAGGCAATTGTCATATTTATGTGGACCAGAGCGCTTTGCTAGATGAGGCTAGGGATATTGTGATTAATGCCAAATGCCAAAGACCCGGTGTTTGTAATGCACTGGAGACACTTTTGGTGCATAAAGATATCGCCCTTGAGTTCCTACCCATGGCAGCAGCCAGTCTCTTGGAGGAGGGCGTTAGGCTTAGGGGGTGTGATGAGTCCCGGAAGGTGCTGCCTCAGATTGAGGCGGCTGTGGAAGAAGATTGGGAGACGGAGTACCTGGATTTGGTATTGGCCATCAAGGTGGTAGACAGCTTGACCGAAGCAGTAGATCACATAGGGAGATACGGGACAGGTCACTCGGAGGCGATTTTGACTAACGACTATGGCAATGCCCGGGAGTTCTTGGAAAAAGTGGATGCGGCGGCAGTCTACGTCAATGCTTCTACCCGGTTTACTGATGGGCAGCAATTTGGTTTGGGAGCGGAGATTGGCATTTCTACCCAGAAGCTCCATGCAAGGGGACCTATGGGATTGGAAGAGCTGACCTCCACTAAGTTTGTGATTTTGGGCAATGGACAGATCAGGGCATAGGGTGGTACAACATGACTGAAGTCAAAGCCCAGCGCATTGGAGTCATGGGCGGGACCTTTGATCCAATTCACTATGGTCACCTAGTGGCGGCTGAAGAAGCCAGAGAGGCCTTCGGTCTGGAGAAGATCATCTTCGTCCCAGCCGGAATCCCTCCTCATAAAGTTGAGGGGCAGGTCACTCCCGCCCGCCACCGCTATTTGATGACTCTCTTGGCGATTATGGGTAATCCCGGTTTCGAGGCATCCAGGGTAGATCTGGATCGGGGTAGGGTGACTTACACGGTGGACACTCTCACAGACCTAACGGAGATCCTGCCACCGGAGACAAGCATGTATTTTATTACCGGTGCCGATGCTATACTGGAGATCCTGACCTGGAAGGCACCGGAGCAAGTCCTAGGACTTGCCGAATTTATAGCTGTCACACGGCCAGGATATGGCCTAGATCAACTGGCCACTGCTCTGGGGCCCCTATATGAACCCTTTCAGGATCGGATTCATATTCTGGAAATGCCACCCATGGGCATATCTTCCACAGATTTGCGGCGCCGGTTAGCGAATGGTAGGTCCATTCGATATCTTCTGCCGGAGACGGTGGCTACTTACATCTATGGAGAGGGCCTGTATGGGACAGGGGGTAAGGGCGAGGACCGGTAAGGGAGCTGCATATGGCGGAACTATCGTACGAGGTTATCCGGGAGCGGCTGCAATCTATGCTATCGCCAGAAAGATATATCCACTCCTTAGGGGTGTCAGCTGCAGCGGGTGAGCTGGCGGCGCGGCATGGTGGCGATATAGAGAAGGCCCAATTAGCTGGTCTATTACACGATTGTGGCAAGAGCCCGTCCAATAATATCCTGTTGAACAGGGTGTTAGAATTTGGTATAGTTATGGATGAGGTTGAGAGGGTTGAGACCGGTTTATTACACGGCCCAGTCAGCGCCCAGCTCGCCCAAGGGATATTTGGCATCGAAGACGAGGAAGTCCTATTAGCCATTTGCTACCATACAACTGGTAGAGTGCCAATGTCGTTATTAGAAAAGATAATTTATTTGGCTGATTACGTAGAGCCGCAGCGGTCTTTTCCGGGAGTGGACGAGCTACGGGAGCTAGCCAACCAAAATCTCACCGCTGCCCTCGTTCAGGCTATGGATCGCACTCTGATCCATGTCATGGAGCGGGGGTTACTCATTCACCCTCGGACGGTTGCTGCCCGCAACTGGCTATTGGGAGAGATTAGAGCAGCGGAAGCAGCGGATCAGAATGGTTGAAGTATGCTAGGCCGTGATGCAATAGGTATTTGAGAGAAAGGGGGTGTGGCTGTGTTAACACCGGAAGAGCTGGAGATTAGGCGACAGGAGTTGGAGGAAAAACGCCGACTTAAGAGAGAACGCAAAAAGAGGCGTATGATTTACTATGGCATTGTAGCAGTCCTGGCCATCTTGCTGACCATCGGAACTGCTTATTACACGTACAACAGGGGCATAGGGTTTTTCCCGCATAACAGTGGGCGCCCTGTTGATTCTACTTCCAGTAAGGCCCAGCGGGATACTGCTGAGCGTGTAAATGTGCTTATCTTAGGTATAGATGGGGGGCTTGATGACCCTGGTCGTACCGATACCATGATCTTGGCCAGCATTGATCCCGCTCAAGGGCATGTGTCACTGGTTTCCATTCCCCGAGACACCCGGGTTCAGATCCCAGGAAGAAAGGGGTACGACAAAGTCAATGCTGCCCATGCGTATGGAGGCCCCCGGCTGGCCATGGCCACAGTCTCGCAGTTCCTAGACGTACCAGTTAAGTACTATGTCAAGCTGGATTTCGAAGGATTTGAGCGCATAGTGGATATTTTAGGTGGAGTGGAGATAGATGTGGAGCGGCGGATGAAATATGATGATTATGCCCAAGATTTACACATCAATCTCTATCCCGGTCGCCAACGACTAGATGGAGCAAATGCCTTGGCTTATGTTCGGTTTCGGGCTGATGGCCTGGGAGATGTAGCGTTGGTAGATCCCGCTCAAGGTGAATATGGCGGCCGCATCCGTCGCCAGCAGAAGTTTATGCATGCCTTGGCCCAAGAGTTGCTGCAACCTTCTACCGTTGCCAAGGTGCCTGCTTTGAGTCTACAGCTATGGGATTGCGTATCCACGAATCTACCTTTCACGCAGATAATGGGCTTGGGTTTGGCTATGCGGGATGTTAGTGATGATTCCATAGTTACAGCTCTAGTACCAGGGACAGGGGATAAGGTTGGTGGTGTGAGCTATTGGGTGCCTAACCCCGATGCTACCCAGGTCATGGTGGATAAGCTGATCTGGGGTGTGGAGCCTGTGACTATTCAGGTGCTTAATGGTAGTGGCGCCACAGGAGCCGCCGGCTATGCCGCTGCCCGGTTGAGAGAGCAGGGTTACCAAGTAATTGATGTCAGGGATGCCCAACGGTTCGGTTACCGAGAGACAGAAGTGATCGTGAATCCCGCCCGGCGGGACGTGGGTGCCCAGATCGCCGATATTTTTGGGGCAAGAATAATCGATGAGGACGATTCAGACATTGTGGCCTGGGGAGGCGACCGTTACGATGTGATGGTGATCGTTGGTGAGAACTTCTCAATGCCACAGCTCTAGCCTTGTGAGTTTTTTGTTGCCTAAAGGTTAGCTGAAAGGGAGGAGAGATGGTACTGGATAGTAGAAATCTAGCGTTGCGGGTGGCACAGGCGGCCTCGGACAGAAAGGCTCTTGATGTCAAAGTGTTGGATATGAGGTCGGTTACCTTTATTACCGACTATTTTGTGATCTGCAGTGGTGACTCTATGGTCCACCTAAGGGCTATCACCGGAGCTATTCTCGATGAGGTCAAAGATGATGATCTCAAGATCAAGAGGCGGGAAGGTGGCGATGACGCCCGCTGGGTATTGGTGGATCTAGGAGATGTCATCGTGCACGTATTTCACCATGCAGAGAGGGAGTTTTACGATTTGGATAATCTCTGGGGCGATGCTGATGAAGTGGACTGGGCAGCAAATTAGTACCAACGCCTATCAGGTTCTGGCTGGGTACTATGATCAGCTGATGGATGAAGTAGACTATGATGCCTGGTGTGACTATGTGCTGAGTTTGGTCACAGAGGTGAGGGTCCTGGATGTGGGGAACGAGTCAGCTGATTCTGGGATACTCCAGGAGCATAGGGCCAAGGTGCCGCATAAAGTACTGGATCTGGCTTGTGGCACAGGTGAGTTCACCTACCGCTTCCGCCAGCGGGGTTTTGAGGTGACGGCTACTGACATTTGCTCGGCCATGTTGACTGTGGCCGAGGCTAAAGCCCGTTCTTTAGGTTTGGCAGTGCAGTTTGTTAGGCAGGACATGCGTGCTTTAGAGCTGCCGGGCCAGTATGACATGGTCTTTTGCCTGTGTGACAGTTTGAATTATCTCTTGGAGTCAGCCGATTGGGCGGCTACCTTCCAGGGCGTAGCCAATCTAGTCAGACCAGGGGGCCACTTCATCTTCGATGTTAACACTGCATACAAACTTGCCACCGTCTACGGTGATCATACTTATGCTGCTGACCAGGGAGACTTTGCATATATTTGGGAAAACGAGTATCAGGCAGATACTGGGCTCTGCTATATGGATTTGGCGTTCTTTAGAAAGCGGTCTTTGCCGCAGACGGTAGACTTATATGAGAAGCTAACTGAAACCCATGTGCAAAGAGCGCTTTCTTTGGAGACTATCACTCAACTTATTCAAGGCGCAGGTTTGGAACTGCTCGGGCAGTACGGTGACCTGACTTGTTTGCCCCCTACCGATACAACCGAGCGGATTACTTTTCTCTGTGGCAAGTCCTGACATGGGTGAGGTGCGGTGGTTTTACTAGTCTTTGGGCCGAAAAAGCACAGCCATCAGTGTGCCGAAGATGATCGCACTTGTCAGCCCCAAACCGGTGATTTCGAAGGCGCCGGTAAAAAGGCCCTCCCATCCCAAGCGTTTGGTCTCGACCAGCATCCCGGTGACAATGGAGCTGCCAAATCCACTGACGGGAATCAGGGCACCAGCACCGGCAAAGTCAACTAAGAGATCATATAACCCCAATCCACCCAAGATGGCACCAATGATTGTGAGGCTAACCAAGATGTGGCCAGTCGATAGCTTCGTGTTATCATAAGCGATCTGGGCTAGAGCACAGATTGCGCCTCCCACCAAAAAGGCCTTCACATAGTCCAATAACCCACCTTCTTTCCGGAAAGTCCCGCTTAGGAGTTGTCGAGGACAATCGCGTGGGCAATACCGCCAATAGAATCTCCCTGCTGATAAGACAGGGGGCTGAATAGTGCACCGGTAGCCACGGCCAACACTCGGCGGTACTTACCTTGACACATCTCCTTAATCGCATAACCCAGGATTCCTAAAGCAGCACAAGCACAACCACTGCCGCCGGCACCTGCCCTTTGGTGGGATTTGTAGATGGTTGCTCCCACATCCATGTGCTTGGTGCCTAGGGTTCGGCCTGCCTCCCTTGCTAGCTCCACAAAAAGCTTTTGGCCCATATTCCCCAAGTCACCGGTGAGAATGAGATCATAGTCTCCCGGTGATGTATTTGTGTCCTCAAAGTGCCGACAGAGAGTATCGTTGGCGGCGGGGGCCATGGCTGCGCCCATGGTGTCCGGGCTCTTGATACCATAATCGATCACCCGACCAAAAGTGGCATGGGTGATCTTGGGGCCTCCACCCCGGCTACCCAACACCGCGGCCGCGGCACCAGTTACTGTCCATTGATTGCTCCCTTTGCGTTGGATGTTGAGTTCAACGGGATAGCGAAATTGCCGTTCACTGGCCTGATAATGGCTGGAAGTAGCCACCAACACCGCATCGGCATACTGCCCATCGACTATCAGGGCCCCTAACGCTAACCCTTCCACCATGCTGGAGCAGGCGCCATAGATCCCAATGAAGGGAATACCCAGGTCCCTAGCGCAAAAGCTGGAGGATATGATCTGATTGAGCAGATCGCCCCCTATGAAAAAGTCCATATCATCTTCGGTGAGTTTGGTTTTAGCCAAGGTATCCTGGCATGCCTGATAGAGCATTTTGCGCTCCGCTTTTTCGGGCGTCTGCTCTCCCATCATTGGGTCGGGTACAAGATTATCAATATAGGTACCCAGGTTGCCGTCCCTTTCTTTGGGCCCAGCGATGGTAGCACTGCTGATGATCCTGGGAGGCTGACTAAAGAGTAATGTCTGTGATCCCAATTGTTTCCCTGACATGGAGCACCTCCTGGACATGGATTGAGCAAAGACTAGAACAGCATACCAGTGAAAATAGCCCGCAGGAGGCTGATGACGAAACCACTCAAAATGCCGTATACCAAGACAGGCCCAGCGATTACGAACATCTTGGCACCCATCCCGAGAAGATATCCTTCTTGTTTGAATTCCATGGCAGCGGCGGTGACAGTATTTGAAAATCCAGAGATGGGTACAGCCATCCCCATGCCGGCCCGTTCCGCGAGCCAATCATATACCCCTAGCCCAGTGGCTATAGCACCTAAAGCAATGATCGTTGCCAGGGTAGCGGCTGATGTTTCCAGTCTGCTAGGCTCAACCTTGTCAAAGAGGTTATAGACTAATTGGCCTATTGCACAGATAGTGCCTCCCGCCAAAAACGCTAGGGTTGTATTCTGCACGCACTTGGGCTTGGGTGTTGCGGTTTTGACCATCTGCTGATAGCTGTCGTGTAGATCGTGAGTAGACTTATCCAATGGCAGTGTCTCCCCCCAACCGAGCTTATGCTTTTCCATAGTATAGGTGGAAGGTAGAGGGATTATACTGGTTGATCTTTATGGTGTGATTGCATATAATGACTGTATACAAAGATATAGGTAATATCTATGATGAGGAGTAGTAGGCTAGCCCGTTGGGATTAGAGAGCCGGGTTAGGTGAAAGCCGGTACCAAGGTTGGCTGAATCTCGCCTCGGAGATGGATTGGTGAAACACCAAATTAGCCGATTCCGTGTGGCAAACGTTACTTTGCTGAAGAGAGGGTGGACCCTCAGCTTGCAAGTTGGTAGAGTACGGTATTTGGGGGCCATCAACAAGGGTGGTAACGCGGGCTAAGCTAGATCTCGTCCCTTAAGGGGGCGGGATTTTTCTGATCATGTGAGAAATACTAAGCAAGGAACGGGGGTAGTTGTATGAGTGACAGGTACAATTTCCGTGAAATCGAGGAAAGGTGGCAGCAGCGCTGGGATAGAGATGAACTCTATGCAACGGTAGAAGACGACGGCCGCCCACGCTATTATTGCTTGGAGATGTTCCCTTACCCATCGGGACGGCTGCATATGGGGCATGTCCGTGTCTACTCTATTGGGGATGTAATAGCTAGATTCAAGCAGATGCAAGGCTATAATGTACTCCATCCCATGGGTTGGGATGCCTTTGGTTTGCCAGCAGAAAATGCTGCTATCCAGCGCAATGTTCATCCCCATGAATGGACATGGGCTAACATAGGCCAAATGCGCGAAGAGCTGAAACGGCTGGGATTGAGCTATGATTGGAGCCGGGAATATGCCACCTGTGAGCCGGAGTACTATCAGTGGACCCAGTGGTTATTCTTGCTCTTGTACAAACACGGACTAGCTTACCGGAAAAACGCGGCAGTCAACTGGTGTCCTTCGTGTGCTACAGTGCTGGCCAATGAGCAAGTAGTGGCTGGACTTTGCGAACGCTGCGACACTGCAGTGGACAGAACCGATCTGGAACAGTGGTTTTTCAAAATCACAGATTATGCTGACCGCCTCTTAGATGGTCTCGATGATTTGGAAGGTTGGCCGGAGAAGGTCAAAGCCATGCAAGCTAACTGGATCGGGCGGAGTGAAGGCGCTGAGATTGTCTTTTCCATTGAAGGGCTGGATGAAGCTCTGCCAGTCTTTACCACTAGGGCTGATACTGTCTTTGGCGTGACCTACATGGTTATAGCTCCTGAGCACCCTTTGGTAGAGAAGCTCATCAGCCAACAAACCAATGTCGCTGAGATTAGAGCTTTCGTCAAGGAAGTGTTGGCGGAAGATGAGATCACTCGTACATCTGAGGAGACTGAGAAAAAGGGAATTCCCACCGGAAGCTATGCCATCAATCCCTTAAATGGGGAGCGGATACCCATCCTCATCGGCAACTACGTATTGGGGGGATATGGTACCGGCGCTGTCATGGGTGTGCCCGCCCATGATGAGCGGGACTTTGCCTTCGCCAAGAAATATGGTCTCAATATCCGAGAAGTAGTTGTTCCCCAGGGTCAAATCGGTACTGGTGAACTCACTGAGGCCTATGTGGATGATGGCATTCTCATCAATTCCGGTGATTTTACAGGATTGAGTAGCGCGAAGGCTAGGGAGAAGATAGCTGCACACCTAGCGGCAGCTGAACGGGGCGGAGAGAAGACTAACTATCGATTGCGGGACTGGCTTATTTCCAGACAGCGATATTGGGGAACACCGATTCCCATCATTTATTGTGATAAATGTGGTGCTGTACCGGTGCCTGAGGCAGATTTGCCGGTCTTGCTGCCCACAGATATCGAGTTTCGTCCTACAGGCAAATCACCTTTAGTTGATTGTGAGGGATTCGTCAACACCCAGTGCCCCCAATGTGGTGGACCCGGGCGGCGGGAAACCGACACCATGGATACCTTCATTGATTCCTCATGGTATTTCCTGAGGTATACCGATCCCCACAACAATGAGTTGCCCTTTGCCAAGGAGAAGGCTGATGCCTGGATGCCGGTGGATCAATATGTTGGTGGGATAGAGCACGCTATCTTACATCTGATGTATTGTCGCTTTTTCCAGATGGTGGTTTCGGATTTTGGCCTGATGGAGGCAGATATCCCCTTCCACAACTTGCTGACCCAAGGTATGGTATTGCGGGATGGTGCCAAAATGTCAAAATCCAAGGGCAACGTGGTAGACCCCGATCACATCGTCAGTCAGTATGGTGCCGATACTGCCCGTTTGTTCATACTGTTCGCTTCACCTCCCGAAAGGGATCTAGAGTGGAGTGATGAGGGGGTCGAAGGATCCTATAGGTTTGTTAATCGGGTCTGGCGCTTAGTCATGGAATATGTTGATCTAGTTAAAGACCGGGAAGGGTCTATATCGGAGAGTCTGGGACCCCGGGAGCGGGAGTTAAGGCGCATTGTCCATGGCAGTGTCAAAAAGGTAACCAGGGACATTGCCGATAGATTTAGCTTCAATACTGCCATTAGCGCCATCATGGAGATGGTCAATGGGCTGTATCAATATAAGGAGAACCCCTTAGATCAGCAAGACCTTGTGGTGGTGCGGGAGGCAGTGGAGCTTTTGCTTTTGGTCTTTGCCCCCTTTGCTCCCCATGTTACTGAGGAGCTTTGGCATCGCCTAGGCCAGACTGAAAGCGTCCACAAGCAGGCTTGGCCGATCTATGACGAGGAAGCCGCGAAAGCCGAAGAGGTGACTATAGTCATACAGATCAATGGGAAAGTCAGGGAACGGGTGGTGGTCCCTGCGGGCAGTGATACAGACTCCATCAAGGCAGCAGTTTTTGGTGAGCCTCGGGTGCAAGCATATACCGATGGCAAGACCATCATCAAGACTGTGGTCGTTCCTGACAAGTTAGTCAACATCGTGGTCAAGTGATGCCCTCTTGGACGTGGGGCTGAGGGTCCAAGCCCGGCATAGAGCTGATTGCAGGTGAATACAGCAGAGCTATCCATTGCGGATGGCTCTTTTTCTATGGCAAAAATGCAGGATTCCGGCAATTGGAGGAGAACCAGTTAAGCACAACTGTAATAACGGAAGTCACAAGTAAAGGAGGACAAATCTTTGGCTGCAATGAAGTTCACTAAGGCAGAACACATCTTTTTGCTGGTGATCGCTTGTCTCATATTAGTGGGGGGTGGTTTTCAGCTTTTCTATCGACAGGGCGAGCTGTTATTGGAGGTGGATCCAGTGCTGTGGGCAGAGGCCAATCACAGAGACGCCGACATAGACCGGCATCCTACTGACACGCCTGCTGCTATACAGGAGACCAAGGATACAGCTTCAGGTGATGGGGGTACATCCACCCCCTCTGATGAAGCAGTTCCCAAGGTGAACATCAATACTGCTTCTCCCCTAGAGCTGACTGCTTTGCCAGGCATTGGCCCGGTGCTAGCTGGAAGGATAGTGGATTATCGCAATGAACGAGGTCCTTTCCTCGATGGTCAGCAGCTACTGGAAGTGAAGGGAATTGGTAGTAGGACTTTGGCTAGGATGTTGCCCTTCGTTACGGTGCAGGATGAAGGGGCGGTAGCGCACGAATGATGATGGGCTGGGGATTCCTGTGAGGCGGCTGATTTCCCCGAGGCTGGGGATCAAGCATAGGGTCACGGGGAGTTGGCAGGTTTTCTCAAGGCAAATCAAAGGCATTCTGGATTTCTGGTTGGGCACTTCTCTTGTTTGGCGGGTTGTGCTTTGGCTATGCCTGGGGATAGTCCTGGGCAAGCACCTTGATTTGCCTCCTCACCTAACATGGTTAGCTACTCTAGTCTGGTGGATAGTCTGCTGCTTCCGGGCCAGATTGCGGCCTAAGGGTCTGGGACGGGCCCCTTTGATAATACTTTTGGTGATGGCGGGGGCAACCAGTCTTTGTGTAAATTGGTCACAGGTGGGAAATAGTCAGGGTTGGCTGGTGGAGACCAATGACGAAATCCCGGTTTTTGCTCGGGTTAGAGAAGTCTCGAGCGGGACGCCGGTCCAGCGCACCTTGATTGTGGAAATTCGGGGTATCTTGGCACCTGCAGGAGTCTGGCGGGACGGGGGTTTGGCTCGAATCACCCAGGTGGCATTGCCGGAGGAAGGGTTGGGGGAGCTCAGGCCTGGCGATGGGGTGGTGGTTAGAGCCCGTTTTCAACGACCCCGGCGGGCTGGGAATCCCGGTCAATTTGATTATGGACACTATCTCCGTCGCCGGGGCATCGGGGTCGTGGCCTATGTCGAGGGGAACAGTCTCATCCAGAAAATAACGACAGAGGATGTGGGGCGATTGCTGCCCCACGGTGTGGACATGGGTGGTGGCCGTGTTCGGTTTGCGTTGCTGCGCTCGGCAGAGACTATCAGACAGACTCTGCTCGAAGTCTGGCGGGACCACCTACCTGAACGAACCAGGGGTCTGTTGGCAGCCATGGTTTTTGGCGATAAAGGGCTCTTGCTCCCAGATGTACAGGAGGCGTTTCGCCGTACAGGGCAAGCTCATTTGCTTTCTGTATCTGGTTTACATATAGGTTTTGTCGCTGCCGCGGTTTGGTTTCTACTTAAGGTGTTACGCTGGGGCGAGGTCTGTAGCGGCATCATTACCGTCCTGGTTGTTTGGGCTTATGCCTTGATCGCAGGATGGAATCTGCCTGTGATTCGAGCGGCTACTACTTTGACTATCTATCTTGTGGCCTTGGGCCTGGGGCGAGGTCATGATCGGTTGGCAGCTACGGGTTGGGCAGCGCTTATCCAGTTGTTTTTCAACCCCAGTCTGCTGTTTGAGACGAGTTTTCAGTTGTCATATGGTGCGCTACTGGGAATTCTAAACATGGGCCCCATCGTGCGCCATACCTGTTCCTTTAATTGGCAATCAAATACGTTACCAGGCAAAGTGGCGGCCAGGGCAGTTGATCTGTTGATTCTATCCCTCAGTGCGCAGCTAGCACTTTTCCCTTTAATGGCCTATTACTTCCACGAGTTTGCCTGGGTGGGTCTGATCCTCGGTCTAGTAACCATTCCTCTGGCAAGTCTCATAGTTCCCTTGGGTTTGCTGGGGAGTGTGGCAGGCCTGTGGGGCCCCCTGCTAGGGTTCTTAGCCGCCATGATCTGCCTACCCTTGGAGGCCTTGGACCATATCGTTAGCCAATGCGGGGTCTGGTCCTGGGTTAGGCTCCATATGGCAGCTGGTTCGCCGATGCTTTGGCTATCATATTATCTAGTACTTACCCTTACCATGCAGCAACTCAATCGAGCGGTTCTCCGTCGATGGCTGGGCATGGAGATGGCAATGGGGACTAGGTTGCGCAAGTGCTGGATCCATGGCGTCTTAGTGTGTGTCTTGCTCATGGTTTATTATCCATTTTTGTCTCAGTGGTGGCGACCTTTGGAAATCGTCTTCTTGGACGTAGGCCAAGGTGATGCCATTTTTGTCAGCACACCATCAGGTCACACCATGTTGGTAGATGGGGGAGGTCGACCGCCATCCCTGTCAGATAGCTCCTTTGACATAGGGGAGGATATAGTGCTGCCTTTTCTCCGGCATAGAGGGATCCGTCACTTGGATGTGGTGGTGGCCACCCATATGCATAATGACCATACTCAGGGCTTGGGTGCTGTTCTCCGAGAACTACCTGTCAACACATTGGCAGACAATGGCTTGCTTGATGCTGGGTTTGCCAGTCAGCAGTACCAACGGGTGCTCAGGGAAGCTAAGATAGAGGGGAGGACTCCCAGGAAAATCTTGCGCCGGGGCCACCATTTCGCCCTGGGCCCCAGGGTGCAAGTGATGGTGCTTTATCCTACGGGGGACCCCCATGGTTCGATTAGCCGTTCTGTTCTCGATCAAAACAATAACTCAGTGGTGCTCAAGTTGCAGACAGCCCACTATGCAATTCTGTTAACTGGTGATATTGACAAACAGGCCCAGCTTCATCTCCTGGAGCTTAACAAACTGCTAGGAAAAGCAACCGCGGGGGCAGGTCAGGGGGAGCCCAACCAGCCAAATCTAGGGTTTGTCCAAGATCGGTTTG
>DAIQRD010000176.1:0-2256 GCA_036786445.1 Bacillota bacterium | reverse complement strand
GGAGGTATCTAGGTGAAGAAGATCAATGTCGGCCTCGTAGGATACAGGTTCATGGGCAAGGCCCATAGCCATGCGTACAAGGATGTTGGCATGTTCTTTGATTTGCCCGCTCAGCCTGTGATGAAGGCTCTTTGTGGGCGGGAAGAGGCTGGGGTGAAGGCAGCGGCAGCCAAGTTCGGGTGGCAGTCCTATGAGACATCATGGGAGGCTCTGCTGGCACGGACTGATATCGATCTAATCGATATTACTGCCCCTAGCAATGTACATAAAGAAATTGTGGAAGCGGCAGCCCAAGCGGGCAAACACGTTTTTTGCGAAAAGCCCTTGGCACTTAATTTGGAGGACTCGGTGGCTATGTGGCGAGCTGTGGAGAAAGCCGGGGTCAAGCATATGGTGGGCTTCAACTACCGGCGGGTGCCAGCTGTACAGCTAGCCAAGCGTCTTGTCCATGAGGGGGCTCTCGGTAAGATCCGCCATTTTAGAGGTACTTATCTTCAAGATTTCATAGTCGACCCCAACTTCCCCTTGGTTTGGCGCTTGCAGCAGGAAGTGGCAGGCTCAGGCCCTCTAGGGGACTTGGCTTCACACTTAGTGGACATCGCTCAATTCATAGTGGGTGATATCGCTGAAGTGGCTGGGATGGCGGAAACATTTATCAAAGAACGGCCCTTACCCAGTGCTATGACGGGATTGACAGCGACGAGCACTGGAAGCGCCAAGGAACTAGTGACAGTGGAGGATGCCTGTAACTTCTTGTTTAGGTTCCACAATGGGGCCATAGGTAGCTTGGAAGCCAGCCGCATGTGCCCAGGCAGGAAGAACTATCAGACATTTGAGATCAATGGCAGTGAGGGGTCAGTTTTCTTCAATTTCGAGAGAATGAATGAGCTGCAGTTCTTTTCCCGCAGTGACGCCTCCTATGCACAGGGATTCCGTACCATCCAGGTGACAGAGCCGGAGCACGCTTATCTGGAAGCTTGGTGGCCACCGGGGCATATTATTGGATATGAGCACACTTTTATCCATGAGATCAAGGACTTGATTGAGGCCATCGCTGGTGACGAGTTGCCAGAACCTAACTTTGCCGATGGTGTTAAGTGCCAAGCTGTTATTGACTCCGTGTTGGAATCTATCACCAATCGGCAATGGGTGGAGGTGCCACAGGTCAATCTTTGAGACCAATGACATGACTGCCGACTTGCGGGATGGAGCCTAGAGCTCCATCCTTAGGTTCGGTCTGGGTGTTGGTGGTAGCTGAAGATTGCTTGGACTGAGAGACTAGCAGGCCACGGGGCATTCACTTTTCTGTCCTAGACAAGTGACTGTCGCTACTATATAATAGAGGTATTCTCGGGCCTGTAGCTCAGCTGGGAGAGCGCTGCGTTCGCAACGCAGAGGTCGAGGGTTCGAATCCCTTCGGGTCCACCATTCATAACGCCCACCAGGAATAGGTTTCCGGTGGGCGTCAGTTTTTAGTTGGGGGCTCATCCGGTGCGAGGGCATTGGCCATGGGTCGTTGTGGTTTCTCCGCAGGGGTATGCAGTCGGCGAGGTGCGTGTCTTGAACTGGTGGAAACTGTACATAAGCCTTTTGCTCATACTGATCTTATTCTTTCAGGCTAAGGCCATCTACATCGTATTTTTCTCCCTTGCCATAGTATACTGGGGTGGTGGTAGGCTGCTAAGGCATGCCTCTCAGAGGCTGGAGATCACTAGAATGGCCGAGCGCACTAGGCTATTTCCAGGTGAGATGGGTGAGGTATCCATTACCTTCCGTAACCGAACTATTGTGCCTTTGGCGTGGATTTCCGGACATGAGCATTTGCCGGTGGCCTTGGAAGGCGGCCGGGCTAAGCGTTGGGTCCTCTCCCTGGGCCCTTTCGCTGAAAGCGTTGTCAGTTACTCAGTGACTGGGTCGCAAAGGGGATTCTATACAGTTGGTCCTTTGGAGATATCTGCCGGAGAACCTTTGGGGTTGCATCAATTCTCCGATGCCATCCAATCCTATCATGATATTATTGTATACCCTCGCATTTTTGCCTTGCCGGAGTTGGGCTTGCCGTCAAGGTTACCATACGGGAACATCCGGACTCGGCAGCCCATATTTCCTGATTCATCCCGTTTGGCCGGAGTGCGGCTCTACCAACACGGTGATCCTCGCCAATCAATCCATTGGAAGCTCACTGCCCGCACAGGTGAACTGCAGGTAAAGCAGTTCCAGCACACTGTTGCGGTAGACACAGTGGTATGCCTAAAT
>DAIQRD010000175.1:0-2266 GCA_036786445.1 Bacillota bacterium | reverse complement strand
ATGTCCGGGCGGTCGATTCCGTTAGCTTCGAAATCGAGCGTGGGAAGGCTCTCGGCATTGCCGGGGAGTCCGGTTGTGGAAAGTCCAGTATGGCATCGGCAGTCTTGCGCCTGCTTCCCTCCAACGGTGCGTACCACGGTGGCAGCGTTTTCATGGATGGACAAGACCTGCTGAAAATGCCAGAAGAGCAGTTCCGTAAGGAGATCAGATGGAAACGGATCTCCATGATCTTCCAAGGGGCAATGAATGCTCTTAACCCAGTACACAGAGTTGGAGAACAGATTGTTGAGGCTATCTTGAGTCATGAAGATGTGACTCGGACTGAGGCTGTGGAAAGAGCAGAGGAGCTCTTGGATCTAGTGGGAATAAACCCACAGCGTTTTTCTGAATATCCACATGAGTTCAGTGGTGGCATGAAACAGCGGTCTGTGATCGCCATGTCTTTAGCTTGCCATCCTGATCTGATCATAGCTGACGAGCCCACAACAGCATTGGATGTTATGGTCCAAGCACAGATTTTAAAGGCCATGGGTGAACTACGTGAGCGTCTAGGTCTATCCATGATGCTAATCACCCATGATCTATCGGTTATCGCGCAGACTTGTGACTCAGTTGCCATTATGTATGCCGGTAAAATCGTGGAATATGGCAGTGTAATGGATGTATATACTAATCCATTACACCCTTACGCCCTTGGCCTTTTGGGTTCATTTCCGAATATCAAAGCTGAACGCTCTGAGGTTAGATCCTTACCTGGCTTTCCGCCGAATCTACTAGCACCACCATCTGGCTGTAGATTTCATCCCCGTTGTCCGCTGGCCACTGAGGAATGCATGCAGGTAGAACCTGTTATCCAAGGTGTGGGTGGCAATGGTCATAAGGTAGCCTGCCACAAGGTCAAGACCATCGGGCAAGGGGCTGATATCTGGAATACGGGCACTGCTTCTCCTTCGACAAAATACGAGCCTAAAGAGAAGGATACAATCCTAGAAGTAAGGGGTCTGCAAAAACACTTCCCGGTGCGGATGGGCTTACTGCGTTCACTTAGCAGCAGAGAGCAGCCCGTGCTCAGAGCCGTTGACGATGTGTCCTTTGACGTCTATAAAGGGGAAATCCTAGGCATAGTTGGTGAATCTGGCTGTGGCAAGACTACCTTGGCCCGCAGTCTACTTAGGCTGACCGATGCCACCAACGGAAGTACTATCTTTGAGGGTACCGACATCATGGGCAAGACCCCAACCGAAATGAAAGCTCTACGTCGAAAGATGCAGGTTATCTTCCAAGACCCTTATGAATCCATGAATCCACGCATGGATGTGCAAACCATCATTTCCGAACCTTTGAGGATCCAAGGAATCGTTCCAACGGTGCACGAAGCCAGGGAAATCGTCGCCTCAGCGCTTTGCGATGTAGAGATGATGCCCCCAGAAGAATACATGACTAGATACCCACATGAGCTTTCTGGTGGGCAGCGCCAGAGAGTGGCAGTGGCTCGTGCCTTGGTGCTTGATCCGGATTTTATCGTGGCTGATGAGCCTGTCTCCATGTTAGATGTATCCATCAGGGGTGAAGTGCTGAACCTAATGCTCAACCTGTCTAGGTCTAAGGGTGTAACCTTTGTCTATATTACCCATGACCTCGCCACTGCCAGGCATATCTGTGACAGAATTGCAGTGATGTATCTGGGTAAGCTAGTAGAACTCGGTACAGCCGACGAAGTGATTGGAAATCCCAGGCACCCCTATACAGAGGCGCTAATCGGAGCAGTGTTTGTGCCTGATCCTCGGCACCGGGGTTTTTCCCAGTTATTACGAGGTGAGATTCCAAGCCCCGTCAATCCACCCTCAGGATGTAGACTACATCCCAGGTGTCCCTATGTAATGGACATCTGTCGGGAGGTCGAACCTGAGTTTCTTACCTACGAAGGTACACATCAAGCAGCATGCCATCGAGCTGCAGCCGAGGTACGTGAGAAAGAGACCCGTCTCGGCTAGAATTGCCAGGAGCCATATGCCCCAGATACGATATTTCGGTGTCTGGGGCGTTGCTTTTGGCCTCAAAAGCTTCCAAGAGCTTCTAGGTGGCTGATTGATTACGACCTTATAGCTAGGCCGCATCCGGCACAGCCGTCCCCCTCTTGAGGACTACTCAATTAACTCATAGTCAATCTCTCTAATCCGGCCACGCCAATAGGGTCGACGACCGTCAGGCAATATCCAAGCCACCTCACCCTCCAACGGGATGAGAATACCATGACGCATTTCGT
>DAIQRD010000043.1:0-17540 GCA_036786445.1 Bacillota bacterium | reverse complement strand
ATCACGATCAGAAGCAACCGTTGGTTTTCGAGACAACTCTTTACTAGATGACACATCCTTGCCTTGGGGAAATGCAGCTAGCTCCACAACCACTGCCACGGCCGCCAACAAAACCCCAACCATCACAGCTACGCTCAGGTCCTGCACTACTGTGAGCACTGTGGTCACCGTCATGATCCCGCCGTAGGTCCAACGCGCTCGGGGCATCAATTTCAGGCTCTGCCAATCAGCTGTGCGCACTGAAGCCACCATGAGGATAGCCGCTAGGCTAGCCAACGGTATGCGCTTCGCGATGGGACCAAGAAACACTATCATGAGCAAGAGGAATATCGCATGCAGCATGCTGGAAAGCCTAGTACGCCCCCCACTGTGCACATTAACCCCCGAGCGGGCCACTGCTCCGGAGACCGGCACACCACCTAGAACTGAGGAGACCAAATTGCCTAAACCTTGACCAATGAGCTCACGGTTACTATTGCTCTTAACGCCAATCATGCCATCGGTGACTTCTGCGGATAGTAAAGCAGATATGCTGCCTAAGAGGAAAATAGTAAAAGCGGGCATGATCAAATGACTAATATCCCCGAAGGGCATTAGTCCAACTGTCAATCTAGGTATGGTGAAAGGAATGTCGCCAACTATATGGGGAGTGTGTATAAAAAGTTCATTGATGATAAGACCTGCGGCTAATCCAAAGAGAGATTCTGGCATACCTCTGCAAAAACGTAAAGCGAGGACAATAACTAGCACAGTAATGATAGTAATAGAGGGTGTTTGCAGGGCATCCCCAATCGCTGTCATGAAAAACAAGATAGATATGCCGTTGGTGAAACCAGCGATCACTGGTTGGGGCAGGTATTTGACAAACTTGCCCAATCGTAAAAGACCCAGCGCTATCTGCATCAAACCTGCTAAAGCACCGGCCAAGAACATCCCACTGACTCCATGCTTAGCCACAATGCTGACCAGTACAGCAGTCATGGCCCCAGTAGGTCCCGTAATCTGCACACCACAACCACCGAACAATGCTGCAGCAAATCCGCCAAAGACCGATGCATATAAACCGGCCACGGCTCCGGCTCCGCTGGCTATGCCAAAGGCTAAAGCCAAGGGCAAAGCCACCACCGCTGCAGTCATACCTCCGATAACATCGCCACGGTAACGCGTCCACCAGGAACTCAACCAGATCACCCCGTCTTTTTGATAGTGGTATCAAGCAGTGCTCCAGCACTAACTTTACCAACAAAAAAACGTAGGCAAAGTCCACTGGAGAATACCTAACGCTTGGACCACTCCTACGAGGTTAGCTGACGGGTTCGGGCACCCAAGTTGCCCTACCTGATCACTAATGTCCAGGATTCACCCCCTTTTATCGGGGTCCCCCGTTTCCTGGCGGAATTCGGAGATAACGTATATTTTTCGCTGAGACAAACTACAATATAAGGATATCACAAAACCGAGCTAAGTCAAGCCCATGCCAGCCTTACCATGGGCTTGACGGTATCGTCTACTACTGCAGATCCTGGGCCAAAATAATCCCTCGATCAAGCTGACTTTGTACCGCCCGCTCGATTCGAGCAAGGCCCTGTTCTAGAAGTGGGCGGGGACAGCCAATGTTAAACCGAACAAATCCACTGCCGTTTGGACCGAACCACTGCCCGTCATTGACTACTACCTTCGCTTTATGAATAAAGAAATCCTGAAGATTTTGACACTCCATGCCTAGCCCCCGGCAATCTAGCCAGGTGAGATAGGTACCTTCCGGCTTCATTATCTTGATCATCGGCATGCGCTGGTTGAGGAAATCCGTGAGGAAATCCCTGTTCTTTTCCAGGTAAACCAAAAGCTCGTCCAGCCATCCTTCCCCATGGCGATAAGCTGCTTCCAAGGCAGTAACGCCTACAAAAGTATTGCTTACCCCCACATTCTGAAGTGTGTTTCGAAATGTCTCCTGCAGGCGCTTATTGCCAATCACCACAAAGGAGGTAGCTAACCCCGCCAAGTTAAAGGTCTTGCTAGGAGCCATACATGTGATAGTGTTTTGGGCCACCTCCGGGGAGAGCGATGCTACAGGCACATGCTTGTATCCTGTATAGACAAAATCGGCGTGGATCTCGTCGGAGACAACCAGCACTCCATGGCGCATACAGACCTCCGTTAGCCCCTCTAGCTCTGCCTTCGTCCAAACCCTGCCCACAGGATTGTGGGGATTGCAGAGAATTAGCATCTTAGTGCGGGAATCGATCTTGCGCTCCAAATCCTCTAGATCCATGACGAAACCTTCACCAGTCTGAATCAACGGGTTGTGAACTACTTGGCGACCATTATTCAAAACAGAGTTGAAAAACGGAGCATATACTGGCGGTTGCACTATTACTTTGTCACCGGGGTTCGTATAAGAAGTAACAATTAGATTTAGAGCATTGACCACCCCGGTTGTGAAACTCACCCAGTCAGGCTGTATTTCCCATCCGTGTCGCCGCCTTGACCAGGCGCCAATGGCCTCATACACCGAGGACGCGATCTCCGTATACCCATAGACGGGGTGCTGGATCCGCTCACAAATAGCCTCCTGAATGGGGTCTGCCACCGGAAAATCCATATCCGCTACCCAAAAAGGCAAGAGATCCTTTTCCCCGTATCTCTTTTCCAGGCTGTCCCACTTGACACAACTGGTGCCTCGCCGCTCAACTAGTACATCGAAATTGCAACTCATGACAGTTCCCTCTCCATCTATTAAGATACTACTCCATTGCCGTATGCGAGCAACCCTGTTACCTTCCCCCTCCTAGGCAGGCATTCCTTCAGGATCTGATGAAGACATCGTTTTCCACATCTTGCATATATACGTGTTGGAATTTGCCGCTCTCTAGACTCGCTTGATACCTGTCCGCACCCGCCTGTCGGCATTCTGCACATGCATGCCAAGGGATAAGGATGGCAGCAATCAAGGAACTCCTCCCCCTACCCCTAGTGGCACCGGAGTAGATTGAGCGCCAGCCACTGCACGTAGAACACAATCGCATATGCTCAAACTGCTCTTCCATTATGGCATCGGTATCATAATAGATCTGGCGGCGCCTCTCAAAAACGGGGCCTCTACCAAACACCGCTTCCAATTCAACGTCATGGCGAGTAGACCACATCTTCTGTAGCTCACCTACGGTCTGCTTGATGATCTCTGTCACCCGGGGAGACTGCCTCACCTGCTCTGCTGACCAATCCGGTTCTCTAGCGCCTGAGTAATCTAGACCAGCTAGGCCCAAAAGCAAGCCAGCATTCACGTAGGGCAAAGCCCCCTCAATGGAATAACCGCCCTCTAGCACCACAATATCTGGGGCCAAAAGCTCAGTCAAACGAGCATAGCCCCGGGCAGTAACATTCATGTTGGTGAGAGGATCGCTATAGTGGTTGTCCTGGCCTGCAGCGTTTATGATCACATCTGGCTCAAATTCGGCCAGAATGGGAAGCACCAAGCTCTCCAAAGCATACAGAAGCCCTTCATCGCCTGTGCCCGGCGGTAAGGGGACATTGATTGTCTGACCATAGGCAGCAGGGCCACCTCGCTCATTGATAAAACCAGTACCCGGATACAAAGTGCGCCCATCTTGATGGAGGGAAATATGCAATATCCCAGGGTCATTGTAAAATATGTCCTGAGTGCCATCGGCATGATGGGCATCGGTATCTACTATGGCTATACTGAGATCCTTGCCATAAGTATGCCGAATATGCTCTACCATGATAGCTTCGGTGTTGATCACACAAAATCCCCGGGACCCGTGTACCACCCGGAAGGCATGGTGACCCGGTGGTCTCAAGAGTGCGAAAGCTCGATCAACTTGGCCCGAAAACACTAGATCAGCCGCAGTGATGGTCCCGCCAGCAGCGATTTTATGGGACTCCGTGACTACACTGTCAGTGGAGGGCACACAGATGTGAACCCGATCAATCTCGGCAGCACTGGCTATGGCCGGTCTAAATTCCTCGATCCCTGGCACATCTAGGAGTCCTTCTTCCATGATCTGATCTCGGGTATACAAGAGTCGCTCTTCCCTTTCCGGATGGTCAGGTGAGATAGCCCAATCAAAGGCAGGGAAGAAAATCAGCCCTACTTTGTGCTTACTGGCTCTCATGTAATCTCCCCTCCTCCCCGGATACAGTGACCCTTCGCACCCCGGGCCGCACCTGGGCCCTGATGGTGAAAATACGCCCGGTGGTATGAAAACCTCGCACCATGTTAAAGCTCTCTTCTTCTACAATGGCAATATCCTCCAAACTAGTAATACCGAGGTCAGCTCCTTTGCTTGCTGCCCACTGGACAGCTTCTGCCCGGGCCGCTCTCATATCAAAGAACATAGGTTTGTCTATATCACCCATATGGTCCATCTCCGGCACTGTAATGGTGCCTAGGGCAGTATCAGCATGGAGAGTTACCGCTGCCGTTGGCCGACTAGCTGCAGCTCCCACGGCATTGGCTTCCTTATAATATGGCAAGATCTCCCATGCTAAACCCATGGACTGGGCTGCCAGGGGAATAAAAACCTCGGCCGGCCCACCTAGACCCACAATCACCTGGGGCCGAATATCCTGGGGAGCCAACAGCTCAGAAACGGTATAGACAGGCCTGGATTCTAGATATGCATAGGTAGCCTCTATCTCCTGCATCAATTGATGGGCAAACCTATCGATGATGCACTGGGCCGCTGCTTCGACCTCCAGCCCCACGGCCCTCCCCACATGGGCCACAGCCTCCCTAGCCTTGCTAGTATCACCAACCGCGGCTAGACCCATTGTGACTGCTGCATCAGTAGGGGTTGGCTGGCTGCCGCCTAGAGCAGCGGGCATACCGGCCCGTCTAGGACCAATCTGCAGCTGCCATGGATTCTCTCCGTCACCTCGCCCGGGTTCAACCCTCACTTCTGAGTCACCACCGAGGCCTATGGAACGGGCAAATAAAGCTGGGACCAATGTCTTATGACTGGCAATCTCAGCACCCTGCCTTTGGAAAACCGCGTCACCCCTGATCTGCACTGCAATATCGGTGGTAGTCCCCCCGATATCCACTATTACTGCATTGTCTTGACTATAGTTGGTCAAGGCCTGTGCCCCCATGATACTAGCTGCGGGGCCAGATAGGATGGTCTCCACTGGGCGGATGAGGGAATCTCTTAGGGTCATGGTGCCACCGTCGGCCTTGAGCAAAAACACACCGCTGATGTTTCTCCCCTGAATCATCAAGCTTTGCACCATCTCCACAAAGAGGGCCTGCTGCCCAGCGACACTGGCATTCAGATAGCTAGTAGCTAAACGCCTAGGAAAATTGGGACGCCCCGATAACCTGTGCCCCAAGGTGATATGACGAAACTCTGGGTAAGCAGCTTTAGCCATGCCCTCAATCTCTAGTTCATGGGTGGGATTCCGATGTGAGAATTTACCTACTACAGCTAAAGCCACCCGTTCTGCCTTGCTGGCGGCGATCAACGCTGTTTCGACCTCTCCAGGGGTAAGCCCTGCCACCTCCCTGCCCCGATGATCAACAGAGCCAGTCAAGACCTCCACGGGAAAACCTGGATCAAGCTGTTCAACGCGCATCCCCGGGCCCGGCACTGCCAGGACGGCTACAGGCTCGCCTTTGCCCTCTATGATGGCATTGGTGGACAGGGTCGTACTCAAGTGTAGCTCCAGAGGCTCTGACCCCTCATAACCACTCAAGACAGCTTCTAGAGCTGCCATGGTGCTTGCTATCAGGTGGGTGTGATCTGTAGGCACCTTGGCAGTAGCTACTACAGCATCGCCCCTAATCAAGGCGGCATCGGTGTTTGTGCCCCCTACATCTATACCGGCAATATACATAATTCCACCTTCCATGAATTGCTAGTCCCTGCATAGGCTTACCCACAGGGCCAGCGAACTCCTGCTTGGTGGAGATTCCTGCCACGTGTGTATTTCATCTCAGAATAGCAAAAAAGGGATTTGGCCAGTAGTGGCAAAACCCCCTTGTGCTCCATTTACTCGAGGTCAGTTTTTACCTCTTGATCATCCCAGCGGCACCTGCCAATTGTGCTTCAACATGCTCCCTCGTCACCCAGGCGATATCGCCTTTATAGGTCTGCTTCAGGGTCATAACCGCATTGCCCATTTTGACACCAGGTTCGGGGCCGCCCTCCAGAAAACCGGTGAGGAATCCGCCGGCAAAGGCATCCCCCGCGCCCAAGCGATCCACGGTGACCAAAGCACCCTCCTGCTGGGCGGTATAGGTCTTGCCTTCGGAGGCGCAGACTGCTCGCCATAGGGCATCAGAATCGGCTACGGGACCATATACCAAACAGACAGTGGGAATGCCCAGCTCTTCACTGATCCTCACGGCCAGATCCTCACCGGGGGGATGGGAAAATCCCAGAACATCAGCGGCATCACCACCGGAGGTAAAGAGAATGCTAACATAGGGTAGATACTCACTCAGAACTCTTTGCGCTGTCTGTGTATCCCAGAGCTTACTGCGGTAGTTGAGATCGAAGGCCACCAACTTCCCGGCAGCGTGGGCAGCTTGCACAGCCGCCAATGTAACCTTATGGGCGCTAGTGCTTAGAGCGGGATTGATCCCACTGGCCAGGAATATCTTAGTATCAGCGACAATACTGGGCCAATCAAAATCCCCCAAACTGACATTGGCGAAAGCCGAATCAGCCCGGTCATAATAGGCAATCCCTGGGCGGGGAGGTGCGTTATTCTCAAAGAAATACAGTCCTTGCCTATCTGTATCCGAGTACTTTAGGCTAGAGACATCAACACCATGCTCCCGGCATTTATTGACTATGTATCGACCCAAGGGATTATTAGCTACTTTAGAGACGTAGGAGACCTTCAGACCTAAGCGTTGAGCCGCTATCGATACATTGAGCTCACTACCAGCAGGATATACTGCCAAAGCTGTCGCCTGTTCAATTACCTCCGGCCCCGGAGGTGACAAGCGCACCAGAGTCTCTCCAAAAGCGACTAGATCAAACATGCAAGAGCACACCTCCACAAAAAACCTACGTGTTGCAGGTCTTTTCCTCTCCCTAGCAGCTATGAAATCAGGCTGGTCCGTTTGTAATGAAAGCCCCCAGATAGGGGGCCATATGTGCAGCATTCATTATCTATCCCCGATAGATATTCTTAACTAGAATCACCGGTGTCCCTGCATCAGAAGATCCGCTGACTAGGTCAGCCAAGCTAGCTAAAATATCTGTCATCATCCTAGGTGTTGTGCCTTCAGATTCAATGCTGTTGGACTTGAGAACACTCTGTTTTGCCGCTTGGATAGAGGCTTCAATCTCAGAGGTTGATCTGCCCTCAGCATGGAGTTTATCTGCCAGCATCTTGTATTTGACACCGCCGCGGATACAGTTGTCTAGCCCGGGGGTAGAGCCGAAAGTCGTCATGGGATCGGCTAGTTCGTAAATCCCTGTCCCTGGGTCCTTATAGGCACCATCCCCATAGATGAGCACTTCTACCTTGCGATTAGTGCGCTTCAGTATCTCCGCTTGGATGTCCTTGGTGATCTCATCCCCGTCCCGAGGAAGCAACTTCAGCTTACCGGCGCTGGACATGTTACTGCCCAGAAGACCCCACTTGCTAGCCACATCCCCCTGGTTACAGATATCCTGTAGAGTAATGCAGTTGGCAAAGACCTCCCGTAGCTTGGCCTGAGTCTGTTCCCGGGTGCGAATATCTGCCGCGATGATGCCATGGGGCTCTTCACTTAAGATGGTTACGGGATCATTGGCATAGATAATCACAGGCTCTGCGCCCTGCTGCCTGATGACTTCGGCGTAGTAGGAGCCGTAATCAATCTTGGTCACCGGGTGTAGCAGCATCTCATCGGGCATATCTTCATGGCGTAGTACCTTGTCAATCCCGCCCTGGCTCCTGACATAAGCCGGATCTATCACTTGATTGCCCACTTCATCTTGAGGGTAGGAAAGCTGCACTACCACTTTACCCTGAGCAACCGCCTTGCTGAGACCCTCCAGGGTAACACTGAACCGGTTGCGGCTTGCAATAGGAAAAACAACACCTAATGTAGCCGTTGGCTTGAGATTAAGCTTGGTCCTGACTTCCTCTGCCACTTGGTCGGTAGTAACGATATTATCCTGTACGCGGGCTACAACTGACTCGGTGACACAAATGACATCCCCGTCATCCAGCAGCCCATCCCGAGCCAAATCCTCAGCCCGCCCTGCCACCTCACCAACTAGATCACTTCCCGGCAAGAAGACACCCATTTTAAGACCAAAGGCAGCAGCACCAATATACGCAGGCAGTGTTTTCATTACAACCAAACCTCCAGTTTACCTTGAGCCTACTCGAACGCAATCCGAGATTTTATGTTCTTTGCGCCATAGAGATATTCCTCTTTTCTACCGAATATCCCTCCGGCTCAGGGGAAAACGTTCTATGGTTTAGCTATGTCTAGTCATCTCGCCATTCTATCCGATGGACAGCTAGCCACAGGGTAACTATGGCCCAGATGGTAAGCACAATCAGAGCCGGTACAGCATTCTTGGTGTTGCCAGCCAAGGTAGCTCGCAGAGCATCAGCCGCATAGGTAGTGGGCAAAATCCGAGCCGAGATCTGCAAGGCGGCTGGCAACCGTTCCATGGGAACAAACACCGGGGACAGGAACATGACCAAGATCAGGATCAAGTTGTTAATCAAGTTGGCATGGGTGCCACTCTTAGCATAAACACCGATCATGACTCCCACTCCAGCCATGGAAAGGACAGCTAAACCGATGACCAAAATCAGCACGGGATGCCAAACTATTGTGGTGCCCAGGATTTTCGTGCCTATCCAGATGTTAATCAAAGCACCGGGAATTGACGTAAGGGCAGCTACTGCCACAATAGCTAGAATAAGCTGCAATCTACTCACTGGCAAGGTGGCATAATAATCTAACAGATTGTTTTGTCTCGACCAAGCCAAATCCTGGGAAACAAACTGCACAGCTCCAAAGATCAACCCCATGATGGCATTGCCAGTCAGGAAATACAAAGTCGTTTGGGGATCTTGCCCACCGGCTATTTTCATGAAGAATAGAATCCCCAGGGGAAATACTAACCACCCCACGACATGCCAATACCACTCTTGGCGTAAGGGCAATACTCTCAACACAAACACGTCCCACCAGACAACGACCTTGTCTCGCCACAGGCGAGCAAGGGGTCTCTCAGCACTAATTGGCAGTGACAAGATCCTTACCCCCTCCTAGCTGCATATATACATCCTCCAAGGAGGGTGTCAATATGCGAAAATCGTTGAGGTTATCCATCCCCACGGTACTGATCACAAGCCCAATCACTTCTTCTAATCTGTGGCGTTCCACTAAGACTATGTAATGGTTACTCCCTTGCTGGAGAACCTCACCACCGGTGATGGTCTCCAAAAACTGCAGAGTGATGTTATTGGTAGATTCACCGTTCCTATAAAGGAGTAGCTCCAACCGCATTCTCTGATCAACCCTGGCCTTGAGCTCTCCGACATCTCCCAGTGCCATGATCTTCCCCTGGTTAATGATCCCCACCCGTTGGATAACCTTCTCCGCCTCTAGTACATTATGAGTCACCAGGATAATGGTGGTACCTGCCCGGTTCTTCTCCAATAATATGTCCCAAACCAAGCGGCGGTTCTCTGGATCCAGATCGTTGGTGGGTTCATCCAAAACCAGCACAGGTAAATTGCCGATCAAGACCAATGCCAGGGACAAAAGTCTCTGCTGGCCACCGGATAACCGCTTGATGATCTGGCGCCGGCTGCCTTCCAGCTGTAATAGGCCTAAGAGCCGTCGGGCCTCTTGGCGGGCGTCCTGGCGGGTGAGACCCCGGATATGCCCGGTAATCATGACAGCTGTCTCTACCGGCACGTCATTTAAGATAAATGGTTTCTGGGCAATATAAGCGACCTTCTCCGGGACGGTAGCCGCCGATGCCACGATGTCAGAGCCAAACAGCCGGATAGCACCACTAGTGGGTTTGAGTAAGCCCACTAGCTGCCGCACCAAAGTGGTCTTGCCAGCCCCGTTGGGACCCAATAGACCAAAGATCTCCCCGGGATAGATATCAAAGCTGAGGTTATCATTGGCAATGACACTACCCTGCTTATATTCCTTCCTGAGATTACTCACTTCATAGACGAGATCCATTGCTCCCCTCCTGTTAATGTTGATTTCTCTTAGTCCAACATTAAGATCCTTAAACATCCACTTCACATTATATGGAAATAGGAGATGGGAGTCAATAGAGAAAAGACTGAAAACGTCAATAGCCCATTTCCTTCAACATCCTTGACAACGTACGCAATCGCTCACCGAGGAGTTCATCATCGTCACTAAGGGCTTGCCTAAATAGTTCCAGATCCTCATCAATCTTTGCATTGTCAGTACAAACAGCCACGGTCATGGCGTCGCCCTGCAAACCCACCCTATCAATAACAGGGTTTTCCGGATCATACAGCTTCTCAAACCTATAGGCTTCCCGAAAGTGGAGCATGGCTCTGGAAACGAGAATAGCCAGATCAAGCACCCGGTGTAGAGGTAATTCCTCAGATTGACGGGACCATTTTTCCCCGGTATGTCTCCATACTTTTGCGGAAATATCTACTTTACCCCGATCATTCCATTGAGCTAATCCTAACGAAAGACCCTTGGCATCCGAATTATAGGCCTGTCTTCCATCAATGTCTGCATAGTTTTCCGATACAATGACCGGCTTGTGCTTAAGTGTTGTAGGGATCTTCATGATTATTCCTCCATTCATCTTTAGTAGTTTAGTAATGTAGTAGATTACTACCCAATTGTACTCCCACATCCCTATCATGTCAAGTCCTTCTAGGGCCCACCCAATGCGATCGGCCCTGTCGAAAAACGAAGGATTCTCGCCCACACCGTGGAAATCAAGAATAAGCAATTGCGGAGTCAATCTGCTAGAGGAGACGAGATACCAATATGGACAGCCTATATGCTAATCCTAGATACTATGAAATCGCTTTTTCCTACCGGGATATACCCTGGGAAGTCAAGGTCATGGAAGAGATCATCAATCGTTATTCCCATATCCCAATAAGAAGAGTGATGGAATTCGGCTGTGGAAACAGTCCCCACATGGAAGAACTCTTGAAGCTTGGGTATGCATATATCGGCCTTGACCTAAGTCCCGAAATGCTGGAGTATTCGCGGCAGAAATCGGAGAAATTGGGCTACCCCGTGGAGTTGTTGCGGGCTAACATGGTGGATTTCACCTTGGGCGCCCCTGTGGATTTTGCTTACACAATGCTGGGTTCCCTCTATGTGCAAAGCACAGACGAGCTAGTCTCCCATTTTTCTGCTGTTCACAATGCCCTCAACCGAGGTGGTTTGTACCTACTGGACTGGTGTGTTGACTTTAGCTGGCTCTCTGATAGTGAAGACTCCTGGGTGGTGGAACAAGACAGCATTGCTGTTCATGTGCGTCACTCCACCCAGTTGCTGAACTTCGTGAATCAGACTTTCCAAGAGACCATCGATCTAGCAGTTGACGATGATGGCACAACTCACCGCCTCAGGCAGATAAGCATCAGACGGGCCATCTATCCACAGGAATTTCTACTCGTCGCACGCAATGCTGGCTTTGAATTCATCGGCTGGTGGAATGATTGGGATCTGAAGGCGCCACTAGAAGGTACAGAGGAGATAGTGAATAGGCCGATAGCGGTTTTGCGGAGGCAGTAGCCCGTCACTTTGGGTACCGGAGCGGAACCAACATAGTCGCGAAGGTAAAGTGGAAGCGTTTTACGTGAAACAGCTTGATGAAGTAGCAGCTTTTGTATGGAGGCTACCTGGGGTTTAGGTAGCCTCTGGCATTCGTCCTGTTATCCGAGGCTCTGCCAAGCACATTTCTTTGCGTCTTACCCTTTAGCACATACCTAGTGCTTATATCAGCGCGGGTCATCTCCGGAAAGGAGCACCAGCCTAAATGCAGGCCTAACCCATGTACTGAGGTTCATCCGGTCGAGGCAAGCGCTGTTCCACCGGTAAGATGGAGGGGCCGGCTACTGTTGGCTGACTAAGATAGTAATATGCTGTAGAGCTATAGTCATTGCTGAGGTTGTTGTTGTGACCATGCTCTATCGTAACCATTATGCTCTTTCGGAACCGAATAGGATCTTCCACATGATAACGATACACGCTGTTCTTGCCCTTCCATCGCCACTGCTCAGTACCACTGTATAGAATCAGGCCATGGTAAGGAGTGGAGAATTCGGTCCGGGGGCAATAGGCTGTGTTGAAATAGTCTTCAGTACCAGTCCCATGCAAGCTGGGGGGCCAAGGTTCACCGTCAATATAGATCATATCATCGCCTTCACCATACCAATCGTTCTTCTGGCGATCAAAGCAATCAATATCCAGATGGCACCCACAATAAACGCCATCTCCCTTAGTATCCAAGATCACGTAATTGCCTTCTCCGTGGTTTGGATCTTTCCAAATATCCCGTACCACACTGACGCCGGGTGCATCGCCATAACCCTGAGTCGGATTCTCCCTTCGCCATTGCACATGAAAATATGCAAGCTCCTCCTCCCAGGAGGGATACAGCTCATAATCTATATAGAAGAATACGCAGGCTGGTACTTCACAATCATTGGTAATCGTGATTCGACCTGAATTCTTGAAAGGCATGGGCCACCAGCTATTCATTGCTTTGCCGTCAGAAGGACTCATCTGCAGTGGTAAAGATGAAAAATCCTTCAGCTTCCCATGACCCAAACCAAAGAAATCACCCACTGGGGCCTCAACCGACGGTTTGTTCTGGCCCTCCCAATATGCCCGCATAACCAGGCGGCGGGGATAGGCGAAGGGAATAGGTACAGCCTTCCCATCCGGATGAAACCCCAGTGTCATCCAGATATGCTTTACGCACCCTGGGCCCTTGATATCTGCTAGAGTTTTTTCTTCTCCGGGTTGCACCACCCAGTAGTCTTGATTGCCCCCACTTCGATCATAACTGCTACTGCGGCCACTAGCATAGTTCCTTAGGCGCGGCAAACTGGCTAGACTGGTCAATCCGATCAATGCAAAAACCTCCTTCTGGTTTATGTATGGCGGGCTTTATTAACCCACTATCACTCATCCACCATCCGCTTACCCTTCCGCATGTGCCAAACTCAAGTCTTAGCCTTTGATTCCGGTTAAGGTAATCCCCTCGATTATCTGCTTTTGGAAAGCGAAGAAGATAGCGAGAACAGGCAGCACTGCAATGGTAGATGCCGCCATAACCAATTCATATTGGGTGAAGTACTGGCCAGTGAACATGGCTAGAGCTATGGGTAAAGTCTTACATCTTTCTGAATCGACAAGAACCAACGGCCAGAGAAAGCTATCCCAATTCCACATAAAAGTAAATATCCCTAGAGCAGACATGGCTGGTTTAGAAAGGGGTAAGACAATTCGGGTGAAGATGCCAAATTCACTGCAACCATCGATACGTCCAGCCTGAATAAGCTCAGTCGGTATACCTGACATGAACTGCCGCATGAGAAACAACCCATAGGCGCTCATGATCCCCGGGGCTAGAAGACCTTTGAAACTATCGACCCACTGCCACTTAACCATCATCACATAGAGGGGGATCATGATCACAAAAAAGGGTACCATCATGGTCCCTATGATGGCCATGAATATCTGCTCTCGCCCGGGGAAACGGAATTTCGCAAAGGTGTAACCCCCCAAGGCTGAGAAAAACAACGTCGTTGTTGTAGCTATGCTGCTAACAAATAGACTACTAAGAAAATATCTGCTCATATTCATCATCCGAAAAATCTCTCGATAGTTTCCCAGATGGGGTTGCCGAGGCCAGAAAGTAGGCGGGTACTGGATGACCTCATCTGGAAACTTGAATGATGTTAGCACCATCCACACAAATGGTCCAACCATCGCTATCGCTACCATGCCTAGAATGAGATACAATAAAATAGTGCCACCCTTGCGCATGTTTCGACCCCCTAGAACTCCACTCGCGAGCGAAATGTCCCTAGCTGTATAGCAGTAATTGCCATGATGATAAGGAATAAGATAAATACCATTGCTGCGCCATAGCCTAACTGCAGGTAGTCAAAGGCAGTCTCCTGGATGTACAACACCAGAACCCGGCTTGCATGAACCGGTCCACCCTGGGTGAGAATGTAGGGTTCCGTAAAAACTTGAAAGGCACTTATCAGACTAGTGACAGTAATAAACACTGTAGTATTCTTCAGTAGGGGTAGAGTAATGTACCGGGTTAGCTTCCACCCACTAGCCCCGTCAATGGCAGCTGCCTCATACAGATACCTTGGTATATCTTGTAGGCCAGCAAGGAATATAACCATGGAGTAGCCTACACCTTTCCAGACGCTCATGGCCGCTATAGAAGGCATCACCTGGGATGTTGATTCCAAGAATGACATTTTAGGTATGTGCAGAAACCCAAAAAGGATGTTGATCAGGCCCAGATTCGGCTGATACAGCCACTTCCAGATAATCGATACTACCACTGCTGACGTTATTACCGGCATGAAATAGGCGGTGCGAAACAACCCAGAAAATGCCTTGATTTGATTCAAAGCCAAGGCCAAACACAACGCCAGCACAATCGTGACTGGCACAGTGTAAAGCACATAGGCAAAGGTATTCTTCAGACTCTTCCAAAAAATGGGGTCATCAAAGACCTCCCTGTAGTTATCTAGACCCACGAATTCCGGTGCCGGTGAAAGCATGTCCCATTCAGCCAGACTAAGATAGAATGAGTAACACATTGGGTAAAAAAGCATGACCGCAAAGTAAACGAGGACCGGCAAGAGAAAAAGATATGCTGTTCTGGTCTCACGAGATTTCCATACTGCGAGAAAACTCCTTCTCGACTGTAATGAGTCTCCCTTTGTCGGCATCTTTCTCCACTCCCCTTCCGGACGGAGTGGCCGGTGAGTACTCCCACCAGCCACCCCTGTTTTGTCCTAACGACCCATAATCTTCTCAGCGTCTTTCTGCATGCCGGCCAAAGCCTGGTCAATGCCTACATTGTCATAGAATATGCTTTCCAGACGGGCAGTGATGGCAGCTTCGAACCTGGGCCAATCAACTGTGTCGCCTATGAATACAGAGTGTTCTGCTCCCTGCATGAAAACACCTAGATCTGGTTTTTGTACCACTAATTGCTCAATCCGCGCATCCGCCACGACATCCGCCCGAGCCGGCATGCCCTCGACCCCGAAGAGTGCGACATGGCTATCTCTCGTATTAAGGAAGGTAAAGAGACGCATGGCAGCATCCTTGTTCTTGGAGCGAGCTGATACAGACCAGCCCCAGGAACCGATATCACAGGTTAGTGGTTGAGCACCCTCCATCCGGGGCATTAGTGCTACACCGTAGTTGAGATCAGGGTATTGCATATCCATCTGATCGCCGAACCAGGAACCGGCCGTGTGCATAGCAGTCTTGCCCTGGGGAAAACCCTCTTCACCTGGCAGGAAATCCGGATCATTGAGCCTATGCTCTTTAACAAGCGAAACATAGAAACTCAAGGCGTCCCTGGCTACCGACGTGTTCAGCGCCGGCGCGCCGTTTTCGTCTAGTACCGTGCCACCCATCTGATTCAAGATAGCGAAGTAGTCCAGCATCGAGTGGGTACCCTTGGTTTTTAGGCCAAAACCGCTCTGCATCATTCTACCATTATCGAACTTGGTCAGTTTCTTACCGTAGGCAATCAGGTCTGCCCAGGTAAGTGGCGGTGTTTGTGGATCAAGCCCTGCTGCGTCAAACAAATCCTTATTGTAATATAGGGCCCAGGTATTCGAGGAGTATGGCAGACCATAGTATTTGCCCGCTCTCTTATAGGCATTGACTACACCCTCGTACCACTGATCGATCTGGACCTCATTGAGCACTGCTTCTGGTACCGGTTCCCAGACTTTCGCACCGACAAACTTGGTAGTCCAAGAGCCGTGTACATGCAAGACATCGGGACCAGTTCCAGCCGCCATTGAAGGTAACAGTTTGTTCCAGTATGCATCATAGGGCATCGTGGTAAACTCAATCTTGATATCCGGATTGAGCTGTTCAAACTCATCAAAAAGAGCCTGTGTTTTCTCGACTCGTGGTGGATGATGATGGGCCCAAACTTTTAGCACAGTCTCGGCACTAGCAATGCTACTGAATGCTACTACCACCATAGTAATAGCCAGAAACCAAATGCTCCAGCGTTTCATGGATTCCTGCCTCAACCTACCTGTCAGCCCTCACCTCCCCCATAACTTGTGGTATTTTTCTCACTTGACTCCCTGACCAGCAAGCTTGGTGGCAACACGAGCTGCCATGGAGCTTCCTCATCAATCCCGTCCAGGCGCCGGAGAAGGTTGCGGGTTGCAACCCTTGCCATTTCGGCTGCGGGCTGCTCCAGCACGCTAAGCGGAGGAGTAAGTGCAGAAGTCCAATCATCGTCATCCATGCCGACTAAAGCCATATCTCTTGGAATCCTAATCCCCATCTTTATCAAAGATTTGTGAGCCGCCAATGCTAAGGAATCGCTGGTCGCAAATATGGCTGTAGGGGGTTGGCGTAGTCCAAGGTACGCATGGATAATAGCTTCCACCTCTTCCGGATAACCATACCCAACTAGATTCTGATCAGCAGACCTGCCGCCAAGAGCCTCCATGCGCAAGCGCCAACCGATTAAGCGCTCCTGAAATACTGGTAGTTGCTTCGGTGGCAAGATAATGCCGATCCGCCGATGACCTTGTTGCCATAAATGATCAACAACTTGAGCACTTCCATTAATATGGTCGACCACAACTGAGTCAAATTCGTTATTCGGATATATCCGACCAATGAGGCTAATGGCCACGCCTTCTCTATGCATTATGCCGAGGATCTCACGCGTTCTAGGCGAGCCAGAGATAGAGGCAATGATTAGCCCGTTGACCCGTAACGCCCGCATATCTGCCAGTGCACGCAATTCGTGCGCTTCTTCCTCCCGTGTGAGAGCGAGAACCAAGTTCCGCTCGGCGGCTACCAGCTCATCCTCGACGGCATCCACTATATGAGCAAAATACGGGACATGCACCCCTGTAAGCAGAAGGCCTATTGTCCGCGAAAGGCCAGTAACAAGGTTCCTAGCGTTAGCATTATGTACATAGTTGAGCTTATCTGCAACTGCTTGCACCCGCAAACGAGTAGCCTCAGCAACTTGAGGTTTGTTGTTCATAGCCAGTGAAGCGGTAGCGATTGACACGCCTGCAATTTCTGCCACATGTTTGAGACTAACCACATCTTCACTCCATCTAGTGCAAATCTCTCTTCAGAACCTAGTTCAAAGGTTTTAAGTAATTCTCACGCGACTATGCTTTCGCCGCCACTCGCTGGATCTCCTTCCAATTGGGTGCATTTTAAAAGGTTTTAATTTGCTGACCATGTGTGGCCCTTATCCAACGCATGGCATAGGATTCTGAAGTCTATCCGTCGAATTGATCGCATAGCGAGATAAACCCAG
>DAIQRD010000042.1:0-17982 GCA_036786445.1 Bacillota bacterium | reverse complement strand
CCTTGGCCTTTGTGACAGCAGCTGGTATAGATCACGCTGCTCGGCCCGGCAAGATACAGGTCACAGTGCAGATTGCTAAACCGGCGGCACTAGCGGCCTCTAGCATGGGAGGTAGTGTCTTGGAAAGGGCTTCTTGGCTGGTCACTAGCACCGGTGATACTGTCTTTGAAGCTGTCCGCAACTTTTCTGGCCAGTCTTCCCGACGCCTCTTCTGGGCTCATAAACGGTGGCTGATTTTGGGGGAAGAATTGGCCAAAGAGGGCGTTGAGGACGTTCTGGATTTCTTTGCTCGGGATGGTGAAACTAGACGCACGGCGAAACTGGCCATTGTTAAGGACGGCAAGGCATCGGATTTCCTCCAAACAGAATCAGAGATGGAGCGGCTCAGTTCCCAAGCCTATGCTGGTATCTTGGAAAACAGCAGCATAGGGCTATCTACTGTAGTCGATGTTGATCTCCATCACTTTCTGCTGGCTCTAGCCAGTGAAGGCATTGAACCTGTGGCCGTTCGGGTGGAGGTCATCGATAGGCTGCCTGATGTGGATATACGGGGACAAATGGAACAGCGGTTTGTTTCTTCTGCCCCCCGGATAACCGGTGCTGCTGTTTTTAGGGGGCCCAAGCTGGTGGGGTGGCTAGACAAGCAGGAAACTCGGGGTTACAACTGGGTGATGGGTAAGGTGGAGAGTGGCATCATCGTCATAGAGAAACCGGGGCACGAGGGAAAATATGTTGGCCTGGAGCTCATCCGGGCCAAGAGTGAGATCAAACCGGAGATGACGGACGGCAAGCCCGAGATCACCGTCAAGGTGGTAGCCGAAGCTAACATCGGTGACATCCAGGAAATGCTGGATGTCACCGATACTAAGGCCATGGTGGCTGCCGCGGAGCGGCGCATGGCTACTGTCATTGCCAATGAGATAGGGCTTGTCTTGCACAAGACCCAACTGGAGCTGGCTTCGGATATTCTCGGGTTTGGCCGAGCTATCTATAGAAAATATCCGAAAGAGTGGCGAAACCTAAGGGAAACCTGGAATGATCAGGGGTTCAAAGATCTCAAAGTCAAAATCGAAGTCCAGACCAGGATCCGGCATATTGGACTTGATGAAATCGGGTTGCCGGCGGGAAGGTGAGGACAGTTGGGTCTTATGGGGATAGTGCTTGTCTTTGGGGTCATAGTGTGGTACGAAGCCCCTCGCCTATTTAGAGACAGACTCTGGCGAGAACTGGTGGTTTTCCTGGGAGTGGTGGCATTGGGCTTCACCTTGAGTTATTTGCAATCAAAGGGTTTACCTAGCAAGAGTTGGGCAGAGATTGTGGGCACGGCAGGTGACCGCATTTGGCATGGACTGGAAAAGCTGGTGCCTTTCCTGTGAGGGTGGTTTTTGTCTGTCAGGGACCTATCTCTCAATCACAGCATAGAGTATAGCATCATGCTAGCTGGAGGTAGGTTCTATGGAGCATTGGATGAGGGGTCATGTGCATCCTTATGTTGGGCCAACGGAAGAAGCTCTAGAGCATATTCATCAACTGGTTGGTACTTCTGGACCAGCTATCCCTGCCATGGGAGGTCATGTGCATCGCATAGCGGGCATCTCAACAACTGATAGAGATCATTCCCATGGGTACAGTATCTACACCGGACCGCCGATTCACATGTGTGGAGGTCTACATGTCCATCAGTTTGACGGAATGACAACTGTCAATCAGGATCATGATCATGGTGTACAGCTGGAGACTGGTACTCCCGAACCCTGCTCTTGCCAAGGACCCATGTCTGAATACGAGATGCAGTACGCGGGAGAAACATACTGGTAGTATCTCCAAGGAGCCATGGGCTCTCTAGAGGGTATGCGTAGAGGTTCTGTAGCCCATCCACGGGCGGGAAAGACCGGGCAGTTTTTCCCGGCCTTTCTTGATCACAAACTGACATAGCCCATCAGCTACTACAAAGACAGGTGTGTGCTAGATTGCTTCTGGGCAGCTGCAGCACCGGCGGTCCCACCGCCGATGATTGCTACTCGATTCATAGTTACACTCATGATTTAATCTGGCCATAAACTATCCGGGCTATGCGGACAATAGGCCACGGATATGTATAATGTATAATTGGTCAGAATCCCTTGACTTTCCATCGGTTCTGTCCCATTATAGACAGCAAGCCAAGCATAGTGCCCTGGCAGGCTAGACAAAGGATGATGGAGCAATGGCGGGACATGGAATTGGCATCACTGATACTACCTTGCGAGATGCCCATCAATCACTGTGGGCCACCCGAATGCAGACCGAAGATATGGTCCCTATTCTGGAGAAGTTGGATCGGGCTGGTTATCGATCTTTGGAGGTATGGGGTGGGGCTACTTTTGATGTATGTCTTAGGTATCTAGAGGAGGATCCCTGGGAAAGGCTGCGTACCATTGGCCAGCATGTCCAGGACACGCCACTGCAGATGCTACTGCGGGGTCAGAATTTGCTGGGATATAAGCACTATCCCGATGACATAGTAGAGCGGTTTGTCAATCGAGCAGTAGCTAATGGCATTAAGATCATTCGTATCTTTGATGCCCTCAATGATATCGAGAATTTGCGGTTTCCCATCCAAGCTGCCCGGCGGGCAGGTGCCGAGGTGCAGGCTACAGTGGTCTATACTGTGAGCCCTGTCCACACTTTGGAGCTGTACGTTAATCTGGCTCAAGAGCTTCAGGAACTGGGTGCTGACTCCATTTGTATCAAAGATATGGCGGGACTCCTAGAGCCTTATGTGGCCTACGATCTGGTCAAGGCCCTTAAGACCCAGCTAGATATTCCGATCCAGCTACATAGCCACTATATCGGCGGACACGCCATGATGTCCTATCTCAAGGCCATTGAGGCTGGAGTCGATGCGGTGGACACGGCTACAGCACCTCTAGCTTTTGGCTCCTCCCAACCGGCAGTGGAGACACTTGAAGGCTCTCTGAGGGGCACCCCCTTCGATCCTAAGCTGAACATAGACCTGCTGTTTGAAATCGCTGAGTATTTTGATGGGGTGAGGCGCCGTCATGGATGGGAGCGTGGAGTCACTCGCATCACGGATATGCAGGTGTTTTCCCATCAAGTACCTGGGGGCATGATCACCAATCTCGTCAGCCAACTGCAGCAGCAAAAGGCGATTCATCGCCTACCAGAAGTCCTGATAGAGATACCCAGGGTCAGGCAAGAGCTGGGGTACCCGCCTTTGGTCACTCCCACGAGCCAAATTGTAGGCATTCAAGCTGTTCTAAATGTCCTCACTGGCGATAGATATAAGGTGATCCCCGACGAAGTGCGCCTATACGCCCGGGGCTTTTACGGGCGGCCGCCGGTACCCATGGAGCCAACGTTGCAGGCGCTTCTAGCCAATGGCGGTGCTACTATTAACTGCCGCCCTGCGGATCTGTTGCCCCCGGGTTGGGAGAAGGCCCGAGGAGAGATTGGTGATCTCGCCCGGTCCGAAGAAGATATATTGAGCTACACTCTCTTTCCCGATGTGGCCCGCAAGTTTCTCCAATCCAGGCAAAGTTGGGCCAGTATTACTTCCGACAAGTGGGAGGCCACTATGGCAGGCCCTAAATTGGTGGAGCCCGACTCCAAAGCTCCGGAGAAACAGGCCAAGGAAAATGACCCAAATGAAGGGCAGTCAAAAGCAGAGGCGGCAGGTGGCTCGAAGAGCGGAATGGGTAGCGCACAGACCATTAGGGATATCCTGACTACCCTAGACAAACTCCCACTGCAGGAGCTGAGCATTGAAACGGCGGAATACAAACTCAAAGTGAAAAAATAATCCATCATATATCCAATGCGGCTAGGATCTCTTGATGAAGAGAACTAGCCGTTTCTCGCGACTGGGCCTTTGTGAGGATCTCCCGCACAGTGCGTTTCACATCTTCACCATGGATGCGGCCGATATTGCCTAGAGACCAGATAGCGCTGGCTCTCACTGGTTCTGTCGGGTCTTCCAGAGCTTTGGCTAACAGGGGAATAACCGCTGGATCGCCGGTGTTGCCCAGATTGATTAAGGCATTGCGTTGCAGCACTTTTTTGCCCCGCCAACCGGCTGCTGTTTGCCCAAAGGTATTTCTGAAATTGCGGTTAGTCAGACTTACAACCATCTCCAAGAGGGGAGCAGTGCCGATGAGGGGGTGGGGCTGAAACTCCCCATGATTGCCATAGCCAATGGCAGCGGGGTCGTTATGGGGGCAGACCGCCTGGCAGGTGTCACAGCCAAAAAGGCGCGCCCCCAACGGTTTGCGGAACTCCAGGGGGATGCTGCCTCGCATCTGGGTAACCTGGGATAGGCAGAGCTCGGGATTAACTACATAGGGAGCCACGATGGCGCCAGTGGGACAAGCCTGCATGCAGCGACCGCATTCCTGGCAGGTTCTTGGGCGAAAAGGGTCAGGCTCCAGCGCAAGGGTGGTCAAGAGGGTACCGAGAAAAACCCATGAGCCTAGCTCCTCAGTGATAATGCATGAATTCCATCCAAAAAACCCCAGACCTGCTCGGTAGGCCAGGGCCTTCTCTGCCAAGGGGCCGCTGTCCACCATGACGAGAGTTTCGGCGCCAGGTATAGCGGTTTCCAAGAAAGCAGCTAGGTTCTGTAGGCGGGGGATCATGACTCTGTGGTAGTCTTGCCCCCAGGCATAGCGGGAAAGCTCAGCTCGATGCCGGTCATCTCCCACTAGATCATCTTGATGCGGCTGTTGCTGATAGACAGGATCTACACTATAGGCCATGGCCACCATGATGACACTTTGGGCGCCTGGCAAGAGTAAGGTGGGGGTAGTCCGCTCCCATGGGCTCCCAACGGCCCAGGGGCTGTAGATACCTGCACTTAGTCTGCTTTCCAGCTCTAGCTTAGTCTCATCTAGGGCATGGGCGGTGGTAACCTTTACCAGATCGAAGCCAAGCCTCTTGGCGTAGTGGTTGAGTTGTCTTCTAAGATCCGGCATCGGATTGCCTCCTTTGGCTATTCCCGCATCTATGAAAAAGGGCGAGATACCAAGAAACGGCATCTCGCCTTTAGCACGCAGATTGAGCCGTGCAGTTGTTATCTGACGTTGACTACTTCCTTGACAGCGGGGATCTGCTGCTTGAGCAATCGCTCAATGCCGTTCTTCAGTGTCATAGTTGACATGGGACAACCAGCACAAGCCCCCTGTAACTGAACTTTAACTACACCATCCTCCACACCGACCAAGGCGACATCACCGCCATCGGCCTGCAGCTGAGGACGGATTTCATCTAGAACCTTTTGTACCTGTTCCTTCATGTAGGGGCACCTCCTTATGGTGAATCGATCTTATCTTGGATATTACGATTTAAAGTATACACTAGGGGTGGTGATTATACAAGCTAGCCGTGGCAGTACTGTTTTCAATGGACAGCAGACCATTTGCCTGCTGGATCTTGATGCACTCTGGGGGGATTAGTTTTCTTTAGATGATGGAGTAAAGCCTGAATGCTATTATATGGGTTTTTGGCTCGCTGAGAAATGCCCAAGGCCTGAAACTTTTGAACGACCTCCACTATAGGCAAGGATTCGGGACTAGATTGCAGGATATCTACCAGGGTGTCGCTAATTGTTCGGCTAGACGGACTGGTAACAGGAGCGCCGAGGATCTTGTCTAGCTGAGCCAAACGTTTTTTTAGAACTCTCAGATCCTGTTGCAGGTCTTCGATCTCGTCTTGCAGCATTTGGCGGGCTTTTAACAGGATATCTTCCGATCTATCCATGGGGCAATCTCCTTTCATTTAGGTAAGCAAGCTGGATTTGTTAGACATTCTATTCATGATATGGCCCGGTGGTGCTTCATCACTTAAGTTGTGTGAAGCAGAAAAACTGTTGCCTTTAGCGGGCAGGAAGTATGTGTCTTCCCGGGGTTAAGGGCGCATAGGGACGCCGGACCAAGGGAGAATAAGGGGGAAGGAGGTTTTAGAAAATGTTCCAGACCAAAAGGCTTGCCGATGGCGTACAGCTTCATCTATGGCCCACAGATAAATTCAAGACGGTAACTTGCAGGATCTATGTGCAGACCGCCTTGGAGAATAATACCACTCTAACAGCATTAGTGCCCATGGTCGTATCTCGGGGCAGTGCTAAGTTTCCGACTATGCAGGCCATTGCCGCGCACTTATCGGATCTTTATGGTGCTCGCTTTGGCTGTGATGTGATCAAGATCGGTGAGCGCCACTGTGTGGACTATTACTTCGAAATGGCCAGTGGCACTTACGTTGGAGAGGGTCCCGGACTAATCGACAAGGGCATGGCCACCTTGGGAGACTTGATCACTAGGCCTCGGGTGGAGGGCGACGGTTTTTATGCCCCTTACGTGGAGCAAGAGAAAACAAATTTGGAGAATCGGATTCGCAGTCTGATCGACAATAAGCGGGGCTACGCCCTGCAAAGGTTCTACGAGACCATGTTCAGTGGAGAGCCCTTTGCTACTTATAGGTATGGCACCATAGAAGAGCTAGCAGACATCACCCATCAAGGGCTGCTAGAGCATTATCGGGAAATAATGGCCCACAGTCCCATGGATATTTTTGTGGTGGGAGATGTACAGCCCAGCGCACTAGAGAACCGATGGGCAAGTGATCTAGCCGAGTTAAGGGATGGGTATCAGCCCCTACCTGCTACCGGGAAGTGGCTTCCTCCTGGGGAAGTGAGAGAGGTGCGGGAAGTGGGTGATCTACAGCAAGGTATCCTCTTTCTGGGTTACCGAACACCGATTACTTACAGGTCGCCAGATTACTATAAGCTGCTGGTGTATAGCGGCGTTTTGGGCGGTTTTCCCCATGCCAAGCTTTTCACTAATGTGAGGGAAAAAGCGAGTTTGGCCTACTATGTATCAGCCCGGGTTGACGCCACTAAGGGATTCTTGATGATCAATGCCGGCATTCACCCCAACCAGTACGATCAGGCAGTTGAGATCATTCTTCAGCAAGTGGAAGAGATGAACCAAGGGATGATTTCCCTCGACGAGCTGGAGAAGACTAAACAAGGTCTGATTAATGGCTTCTTGACAATGGGAGACAGTGCCATTGCCATTATTGATCGAGGCATAGTGGAGATCACCAATGGCGTCAGGCGGGATATGGAACAGGTGATAGCCGCTATTAGAGCAGTCACTGTGCAGGATCTGGTGGAACAGGGTCGCCAATTGAAGCTAGATACTATCTATTTTCTGCAGGGGCAGGCACTAGCCGACTCTGCCGGTGCCGCTATGGCGGGGAAGGAGATATGAGGTATGGGTGCGACGTACACCAGAGCAGAGTTGCAGCTCGCCGTCAGCGAGCCGCTGAAGGAGAGACTTTACCATGGGCGCCTTCCCATGGGACTAGATGTTTATGTGATGCCAAAACCGAACTACAACGAGAAATACGCGGTGTTTGCTACAAGGTATGGCTCTATAGATACAAGTTTTATTGTGCCTGGCCAAAAAAACGCCATCACCACCCCGGCGGGAGTTGCCCATTTCCTAGAGCACAAACTCTTTGAAGGGCCGGAAGGCAACGTGTTTGAGACTTTTGCTGCCTTGGGAGCATCGGTCAATGCCTATACAAGTTATGGCCTAACAAGTTACTTGTTTTCTGCAACAGATGATTTCACGCAGTGTCTAGCGACTTTGGTGAATTTCGTGCAAACCCCGTATTTCACTGAGGCTAGTGTAACTAAGGAGCAGGGGATTATTGCCCAAGAGATCACCATGTATGAGGATAGTCCTAATCATCAGGTGTTCAGCAATTTGATGCAGGCCCTCTACCATACCAATGCGGTGAGAAACAAGATTGCTGGTACTGTTGCATCGGTGCGCATGATCACACCGGAGATCCTCTACCGTTGCCACAGTACCTTCTATCACCCTCAGAATATGGTGCTCTTCGTCATCGGAGCAGTTGATCCTGAGGCCATGGTGGAATTGGCCGAAAAGCAGCTAGCTAAGGGCTCGTACACAGCTCAAGGAGCACTCCGTAGGGTATATGCCCAGGAACCGTCTGCTGTCAATAAATCTCAAATAGAGATAGATATGGCTGTAGCTCGTCCTCTCTGTTATCTGGGATTCAAGGATGTGGACTTAAAGGCCAAAGATGAATTGCTGCATCGGCAATTGACCAGCAGCTTGACTCTCCAGATATTGTTTGGCAAGACATCGGCTTTGTACAACCGACTGTATGAGGCAGGTCTCATTGATGACAGCTTCGGCACTTACTATACGGCAGAGGAGACTTTTGCCCATGCTGTGGTGGGAGGGTCCACACCAGAACCGACCAAACTGGTGGCAGCGGTGGCAGCAGGCCTTAAGGAAGCAAGGGAAAACGGGATTACACAGGAGGAATTTGACAGACAAAAAAGAAAGTCCATAGGTAGCTTCCTTTACGCTTTCAATTCCCTGGAATTTATCGCCAGCAACTTTATTTCCACCCATTTGCGAGGCAGCTCTCTGTTTTCCTATCTGGATCTCTTGCAGCAGCTGACCCTAGATGATGTGGAGCGGTGTTTGCAGGAGCAACTAGGTGAAGAGCATTTGGCTGTATCTATAGTTCGCCCCCGCTCTTAACCACAAGTATTGGGCATATTCCATCCCATGTGTTTTCGGTGGAGCCCATGGGGAGGGAAAACTGCAGTCTACTGGTCTTTCGGGTTTGCTGGAAAGGGAGGACATATGAAGGACAAGGAGGTTATTCGGCAACAGATACTGGCTTTGCGCAATGGTTTGTCTGAAGAGGATCGGCTGGAATTCAGCCGGGCCATCAGGGAGCGGTTTTTCCATCTGCCCATGGTCAGGGATGCAGAAAGGTTAATGCTCTTCCTATCCTTTGGCAGTGAGGTTGACACTTGGCTTTTATTGGAACAGGCTATCGCCATGGGTAAATCGGTGGTGGCACCTATATGCTTGCCTGCCACTAAGGAGCTTGCTTTGTATCCCATTAGTGATGGTAAAGAAGCTGTGCCTGGTCATTGGGGGATTTTGGAGCCCCCTAGGGCGGGTGAGGCTATATCGCCAGATACCCTCGATGTGGTGGTTGTTCCAGGGATTGCCTTTGATGGGGCAGGGCAGCGGGTAGGCTATGGCGGTGGCTACTACGATCGTTTTCTCCCCCGAGCGGATCGAGCTTGGAAGATCGGGGTGTGTTACGATCTGCAGTTGGTGGATAGTTTGCCCTATGCACCCCACGATGTGCCGGTGGATGTTATTGTCACAGAAAGGCAAGCCAAATGGCGAGAGATGTCTGCGGGAGGGATGTGCCAAGATTGAGGAAAAGCAAAGTTCATCAGCTCATGGATAAACTGGAGCAAAATCCGGTAATAGCTGGGCTCCGGGATGCCGCGGCTGTCAAGTTGGCTATGGCCAAGGGTATGCAGGTCTTTTTCATTCTAGGAGGTACTATTCTTGAGCTAGATGAAGTGATCTCGGCTATCAAAGGGCAGGCCGGGTGCATGGCTTTTGTCCATATTGACCTGATTCCAGGGCTGGGCAAAGATCCTGCCGGGGTGAAATACTTGGCCGAGAGAGTGCCTTTGGACGGGATTGTAACCACCCGTACCCATTTGATTCGGGCTGCTAAAGATGGGGGATTGCTGGCTATCCAGCGGCTATTTGCCTTGGATTCGGAGGCGGTGAAGACAGGTCTCAATATCTTGCGTTCCAGCGAGCCCCATGCGGTGGAAATTCTGCCTGCTCTGGTTTTGCCGTATCTAGGCCACCGGTTGCCGGTGGCAGCCATGCCCCCCATTATTGCCGGGGGATTGGTGGAGACCGTACCAGAACTCAAGGCGGTTTTAGACAGCCCCGCAGTGGCGGTATCTACCAGCCGGGTTGAGCTCTGGGATTGGTCACAAAAGCAGTCTTGATGTACATATTGGGGGGAAGCCGGAAAGGACGTCGAGGAGAATTTGAATGATATGCAATTATATGATGGCTACATTTTTGATCTGGATGGCACTATTTATCTGGGCGAAAGGCTCCTGCCGGGAGCAGAACGCGTAGTGAGGGAGCTGCGGGAAGCTGGCAAAAGTGTCATGTTTCTGTCCAATAAGCCCATCGAAACCCGCTACGATTATGCAACGAAGCTCACTCGACTGGGCATACCGACAGAAGTTTCTAGTGTGATCAACTCATCTTTTGTGTTGGGCAAATATCTCCGCAGTCACGCGCCGGATTGTATATGCTATGTCGTCGGTGAACAGGCACTTCTAGACGATCTCGATGAAGCTGGAGTCCGCTACACCTTAGAGCCGGAGCAGTTAGGCTACCAAGTGGATTACGTAATCTTATCATTTGATCGCACTTTCCACTATGATAAACTCAACCGAGCGTTGCAGTGTGTCAAGGGGGGAGCTAGGCTTATCGCCACCAATGGAGATCGGACTTGTCCTGTGGATGGTGGCGAGATCCCTGATGCCGGTGGTGTCATCGGTGCCGTGGAGGGCACCTCCGGACATAAAGTGGAGCTAATTGTGGGAAAACCTAGCCCCATTACAGTTGAGGTTGCCTTGGATGTTCTGGGGCTAGCTCCTTCGAGATGCCTCATGGTGGGGGATCGCATTGAGACAGATATTCTCATGGGAAATGAATTCGGTTTGGCCACAGCGTTAGTCATGACCGGTGTTACCAGTCGTGCAACCCTAGAGGCATCAGATATCATACCTGATTATGTTCTGGATTCTGTAGCCAATATCCGAGTAAGATAGCTAGGGGGGCCACAGCCAAACCCTAGTGGTTGCGGGTTCTGCCCTGACTAAACTAGTGGGGAGATGAGGAATTGGGTGTTTTCCATCTATGGGATCGGAGCGTTCTGATTGCCCTATGCTTGGCTGTTGCCATTTCGTTTAGCTTGGGATCAGTGCGTACCTTAGCTTCCAGTGGTAATATGAGTTTAGATGGTAACAGTGTTCTAGCGAAAATGGCAGGGCAGTTCAACGTGGCTCAGGATTTGACGGGTACGGTGACTTTTTCTGTCCACGAAGGTGAAATTGATCTTAGGTTGCTGACTGGTGATCTCAAGGTCAAGGGCAGGGAGCATCTACGCTTGGATTATATGGAGCCTGATGCAGTTGCTCCCTCCACCATTATTACCGATGGAGATATGGTAGCTCACTACCCACCCGGAGCCTCCAATCCTCGCATTATCCATGATCTAACTCAGCTCGGTTTCCCTTTGATCACTGACTTGGTTTTGACGTCTCTGGAGCGGCTGACCCAGAATGGCCAGGGCTATTTACTGGGTGAAGATCAATATCTCGACCGCTTAGTGTATATGGTGGAGATCACGCCACCAGAGAGTCGGCCGGAGCTTTGGGAAAGCACGGTTTTCTGGATAGATGCCACTAGTTGGCTTCCCTTGCGTGTTACAGGTTTGGGTACTCCCTTTGCTTCTGTAGAATTCAAGGCTACTTCTGTGGACGAAAATGCCAGCGGTCAGATCATGGGGATGACTGTGGAAGTTGTGGAAATTGGGCCGGAAGAAGCCCGGATGGTCATGGAGCTTACGCGGTTCAATGACAATATCTGGTTTCCTAGTGAAGTATGTGTTAAGGGAACCCGGCTGGCTATGGCTCAGCAGTTCTCCGATCTTCAGTTTAATGTTTCTCTACCAGATGAGCTGTTTTATGTGGAAGAATTTGAGATTCTAAGGGCCGCGTTTGCCAAGGGTAACGCTTTCCTGGCCTCCCGTAATTACTCATCTGCTGTAAAGGAATTTCAGAGAATAGTTGCCATTGACCCCTACAATGTAGCCGCCCACTCCAATCTGGGCTATGCTTATATAGAGAGCGGGGATGAGGCGGGAGCCATCGCCGAATTTGAGCAAGTGATCATGTTGGCTCCCGAAGAGCCTTTGGGGTATAACAACTTGGCCTATATTTATGTGGATAATGGCATCTACCTGCAAAAAGCATTGGAGATGGCCCGCAAGGCAGTAGATTTGTCCCCCGGCAATGGTGCTTTCCGGGATACTTTGGGATGGGCCCATTATCGGCTAGGTGAACATGCCGAGGCCATTACTGAGTTTACCAAGGCTTTGGATTTGATGGGCGATGGGGAGCGGCAGTGGGATAGGGCTTTGGTTCACTACCACTTGGGAATGGCTTACGGGGCTGAGTTTCGGTTGATCAAGGCCCAGGAGCATCTGGCCAAGGCATTGGACCTCGACCCCAGCTTAACTCAGGCAAGAGACGAGCTTAAACGCATCGAAAAGGAAGTAAAATCCAACCCATAGATCTTATCGGAAGGAGGGGGAGGAGATTGGCCCTTAGTCTAGGTGATCGCCTGCGGCTGCATCAAGAGATGGGCGGCATAGAGGCTCGCTCTAGTCTTGGGCAAGTGCTGGAACTGACTGCGGAATTCTCTAGAGGTTCTGTTGTGCATGATGCCCGGACATCTTATTATCTGTTGGAAGAGACTCCCCCTGTGGAGTTCCCTCCCCTTTTGGGTGATGCAGATAGACTGCGGCGACAGTTGCAGCTGATTACCGGTATTGGTCCCAAGACTGCTCACCGGCTCCAGGCATCAGGAATTGTCTGGATAGACGAGCTATTGAATCACAAGAGGTTCAAAGGTGGGGCAGCAGATGTACTGGCTGCCATAGAGAAGCGGGATTCGCCTAGGCTAGCACGGTGGGGGGCATCAGACTGGGATTTAGCCCGCTTTTATGACCCTGAGGAATTTGTGTTTTTTGATCTGGAAACCACAGGTCTATGTTGCACACAGCCACTGTTTCTCATTGGTTTGATTTATTTCGAACAAGGACGCTTATGCCTGAGACAGCTCTTAGCCCGGGGCTTCGAAGAGGAGCTAGGGATCCTCAGTGCAGCAGCCGAGATTCTCGGCCAGCGTTCTGTTTGGGTCTCCTACAATGGTAGGACTTTTGATCAGCCTTTTCTCAACGGACGTTTGCGTTATCATTTAGGTGAGGAGATATGTCCAGAATTACACATTGACTTGCTCCGCCATGTCAGGAGACACTATGGTGGGCTACTGCCCGATTGCCGGTTGACTACTGTAGAGAATTATATATTGGATACTTGCCGCGTTGGTGATATTCCTGGCTACATGATTCCCCAGCTATATTACCAGTTTGTGATGTACCAGGAACCGGCTTTGCTGGAGACTGTACTTTTGCACAACTCCCGAGATCTACAAAGTCTGGTGCAGCTTTTGGGTCTCTTGCAGACAATATGACGCGAGAAATGCACTAACCAGGGGACAACGATGCTATTCACACTATTGCGGATTTGAGGAGGTGTAGGGCCATTTCAACTTCCCCGGAAGTGCGAAATCAAGCAGGCCCGATTTTTATATGAAGATTAGAGATATGGTAGAGGGGAATAACGTCAGGGGTCATTACTTGGTGACTCGCAAAGAACTGATCCCCTTTTCATCGAAACCAGGGCGTTTTCTCTTGATGCAACTAGCAGATAAGACGGGGGACATCCGGGCCATTGTCTGGGAGCAGGGAGAAAAGCTGGCAGCAGAAATATCTGTAGGCGATGTGGTAGAAGTGGAAGGTCGAGTCGCGACTTTTCGAGATAGCCTACAGGTGGTCTGTAGCACAGTGTTAAGACCGCTGCCCGGCCAATACTCGCCAGAGGAATTCCTACCAACCAGTGAACGGGACCGGGAAACCATGCTCCGGGAGCTAGGCGGATTACTGGACAGCATCACCGATCCCGATTGCCAACGGCTTTTGCGGGCCATTTTTACCCAGGAGTTCCTGGAAGATTTCGGACGTGCCCCTGCCGCCCGCTCCATGCATCAGGCCTATGTAGGGGGGCTAGTGGAGCATACCCTTAACGTTGTGCGGATCTGTGACACTGTAGCCCAATTGTATCCCGAGACTGATAGAGACCTCTTGGCAACAGGAGCTCTTTTGCATGATGTGGGTAAAGTCCAGGAATATGCCCTGGGGGCAGGGATCGAGATCACTGATGTGGGTCGCCTGTTGGGTCATGTGACCATGGGCTATCACCTAGTCAGTGATGTGATTGGGGATCTGCTGGATTTTCCTGAGGAAAAGGCATTGCGCATCCGCCACATGCTGCTTAGCCACCACGGTGAGCTGGAATGGGGTTCTCCCAAAGAGCCCCAAACTGTGGAAGCTTGTATATTGCACCACGCCGATAATCTCGATGGCCAAGTGAGCAAATTCACGGAAATTCTGGAAGCTGGTGCTCCTGGCCAAAGATGGACAAACTATGATGCGCGATTGGGCCGGTCGCTGTTTGTGGGTGATGTCGATGATTTGGCCCAATCCCTTGAGGCTTAACTATGGGGGAAGCGGGGAAAACCATGGAGCATGATCATTATTTTACTAGAGAGCCGCAATCACAATCTAGCGCAAGGGAGATCACAGCCCGGCTGCGGGGGGTTGATTATCGGTTTCGGACGGAATCTGGGGTGTTCTCCCGTTCCCGGGTAGATCCTGGCACTCGCCTTTTGATCAATGCACTGCCCTTGCCAAAGCAGGGCAGGATGCTGGATTTGGGCTGTGGATATGGACCAGTGGGTATTACCGCTGCCCGGGAACAGCCAGAACTGCAGGTCATCATGGTGGATGTGAATCGGCGAGCGGCACAGCTAGCTAAAGCCAATGCTCAGCTCAATGGTGTAGCCAATGTAGATATTCGCTGGGGGGAAGATTTCAGTGTCGTGCAGGAACGCGATTTCCTGCTAATTGCTACCAACCCACCCATCAGGGCCGGCAAGCAGGTCATCTATCCGTTGCTTGCTAAAGCTAAGGAGCATTTAGCCCCCGGTGGAGTGCTTTGTGCCGTCATTCGCACGAAACAGGGTGCCGGCAGCCTAGAGAAACACTTAAGCACCCACTATGCTCGTGTTGAGACTATCGATAAGGGAAGTGGATATCGGGTGTTCGCTGCCCATATCTAGAACTGACAATCCCAATAATATCTTGGTATCTGCTGCATAAGTCTGTAGATGAGATCCGCTGCATTTAGGGCGACTTGACACAGACTGGGGGCTGGTACCATGGCACGGCGAATGGTGGTTATTTGGATCACCCGCAGGATGTTGATCCTTGCTTTGGTCGGCTTGATTGTGCTGGGAGTAGCCGGGGGGTTGATGGTTAGGCAACGAGATCTGCAGCCCGTCAGCGGGGTTCTGCGGGAAAGAATCTCCGGTCGCTTGGTTGTGATTGATCCCGGCCATGGCGGCTATGATCCGGGGGCGGTATCTGCCGATGGGACTTTGGAAAAAGACGTTGTCTTGAGCATTGCCAAACACTTAGGACGGCTCCTCAATCAGGCTAGCATATATACACTGTTCACCCGGGAAGGGGACAACTCGGTGCAGCTAGCCCCCGGTGGCAATCTTCTCAGCCGCAAACGTCAGGATCTCATGGGGCGGGTAAATCTAGCCAACAAGGCCGAGGCCGATTTGTTCATCAGTATTCACTGCAATAGTTTTCCCCAGTCCATCTGGTCTGGCGCCCAGACCTTCTACTATTCCGGTCAGCATGAGAGTAAGCAATTGGCCGTAGCAATCCAGTCTGAGCTCGTGAAGAGATTGGGCCCCAACCGCCGACAGGCCAACGCTGGCGATTATCGGGTGCTGAAGGATACCCGAATGCCAGCTGTGATGGTGGAGGTGGGTTTCTTGTCCAACCCCAAAGAGGCCCGTCTTCTGGCAGATCCAAATTACCAGGAGAAAATGGCCAATGCCATTTACCATGGGATTCTGAGGTATTACCAATCTGTCAATGCTACCAAGCGTTAGCATTGCAGGTTCGAGCAGGGGGAAGTCCACTGAATTTGCCTTATCTGGAAATCAACATTCGAAGCATCTATCACAATACTCGAAGTCTAGTCAGGCTTTGCCAAGCGGCAGGCGTTGAGATCTTCGGTGTGACTAAAGGTGTCGGCGGATTGCCGGCAGTGGCTCGGGCCATGCTAGCTGGAGGGGTGGTGGGCATTGCTGATTCCCGGCTTGCCAATTTGGCTAGACTCCGCAAGAGCGGTATCGGCGCGCCTTTGATGCTACTCCGGAGCCCCGCTTCAGGTGAGGTAGATCAGGCAGTGGCTGTGGCAGATATTGTGCTGTGCTCTGCCTTCAAGACCCTAGAAGCCTTATCACAAGGCGCGGTCAAGCAGGGGCGGGAAATCCAAGTGATTCCCATGGTAGAAATGGGAGATCGCCGGGAAGGGGTCATGCCCGAAGAATTGGGACAGCTGCTTATGGCCGTTGACCAGCTGTCGGGAATTCGTATTCGGGGCCTCGGTACCAATCTAGCTTGCTTTGCCGGTGCCATACCTACAGCGGCGGCCATTTCACAATTAGAGGATCTTGCTATTCGTCACGGATCCAACGGGGTTTTCCCGTTGATGCTTTCCGCGGGCAATAGTAGCGCCTTGGGCCTCATATATGATGGCAAATGGCCGAAACTTGCTTTACCAACCCATTTGCGGGTTGGAGAGAGCATCTTGTTGGGCCGGGATGTGATGACCAAACAGCCTTTAGCCGGGACAAGCCAGGATTGTTTCCGGCTTTTTGCGGAAGTGATTGAGGTGGCCAAGAAGCCTAGCTTGCCACAGGGGATCACCGGGTGTAATGCCTTTGATGAACGGCTTCACCTAGAGGATCGTGGTATCCATTGGCGGGCTATTCTGGCTTTGGGAAGGCAAGATCTAGGCGCGGGGAGGATGGAGCCTGTAGACGTGGGGATAGAGGTCATTGGGATGACTAGTGATCATACTATCTTGTCTGTGGACAAGGCGGTTGAGGCGGTCAGGGTCGGCAGTCGGTTAGAGTTCAATCTGGATTATGGCGGATTGCTGGCGGCTATGACATCCCCCTATGTGGGAAAGATAATCCATGAGTGAAAGACATTGTGCGTATTCTACGTGGGAGGTGCAGTGGTGAATAGCAGAGCTATGGGTAAGGTACTTTTGGGTGCCTTATCGCCCCACCCTCCGCTCTTGGTTCCAGAGGTGGGCAAAGACGCGCTGGGGGATGTGGAGCAGACCCGCCAAGCCATGGTGCGTTTGGCCCAGGCCGTGAGGGATGTGGGTCCCGATGTGGTCGTTGTCATTAGTCCCCATGGTCCCATGTTATCCGATGGGGTTGGAATATGGGCCATAGACACCCTAGAGGGAGATTTTGAGCAATTCGGAGCTGGTCAGGTGGGTTTGAGTTTCCCCAATGATTTGGAGCTCTTGGAGGCTCTCTTGGCCGAGAGTGAGTCCCTAAGCTATACTCTCAGGAAAGTCGATGGGCCACTGATCAGGACATATCGTTGGTCACCGCAACTAGATTATGCTACCTTGGTACCTCTTTACTATTTGGATCAAGTCGGCGTCCACACTCCTATTCTAGCAGTGGGTATGGGGTTTTTGCCTCCCCGGGATCTTTATGAGTTTGGGGTTGTATTGCGAAAGGCCATTGAGAAAACAGGCCGGAAGGCGGTTGTCATCGCCAGCGGTGACTTATCTCACCGCTTGACTTGTGATGCTCCCGCAGGCTATTCACCCAAAGGCAGGATCTTCGATGAAACCCTGTGGGGGCTCCTCGGTCAGGGGGATATACAGGGTATCCTGGATATGGATATTGAGCTTTTGAAAGATGCAGGTGAGTGCGGGTATCGTTCCCTTGTCATGCTGCTGGGATGTTGGGATACTGAGGAGTTGGCAACTATACCACTATCCTACGAGGGACCTTTTGGAGTGGGGTATGGTGTATGTATGATGCATTCGGCCAAGCAGTCAATACCTACTAGCCTTGCAGCCGGTATGGAATGTGGTGCCTCTGATTTCCGTGAGCATCCCCTTATTCAGTTAGCTCGGCAGACTGTGGAAGCTCTAGCCCGGAGTGAGGCATTACCCCTTGCAGTGAACGCGGATTTACCGGAGGATCTACCGGCCCAGGCGGGAGTCTTCGTGTCCCTCAAGAAGCAGGGCGAACTAAGGGGCTGCATCGGCACTATTAGTCCCACTCAGCCCAATTTGGC
>DAIQRD010000041.1:0-18054 GCA_036786445.1 Bacillota bacterium | reverse complement strand
AGCCAAATCGCAGCCCAAGCACTGTCACTGTGGGAATCAAGGCATTGCGAAGGGCATGGATCAAGATAGTCCGCCTGTAGGAAAGGCCGTTTCCCTTTGCTGTGCGAATGTAGTCTTGGCTCAATACCTCGAGCATGCTTGATCTGACCAGCCGGGTCAAGAGCGCAATGGACTGATAAGCCAATACCAAGGCCGGAGCCAATATATGGCGCAGTGCGTCCCAGAAGATTTCCCAGTTGCCTGTGAGCACGCTATCGATGAGGAACATGCCCGTGATACGAGTGGGCGGATCCAGCCAAACGGAAAGACGTCCCGCCGCCGGAATCAGATCCAGTTTGTAGTAGAAGACCAACTGGACGGCTAGGCCCAGCCAGAAGATGGGCATAGAGACGCCAGCTAGGGAGAAAACCCGGGTAAAATGATCCACCCAGCTATTTTCCTTAATAGCCGATACTATGCCTAGTGGGACTGCAATTAGTATGGAAAGTAGCATACTTAGAAGGGCCAGCTCAAAGGTGGCCGGTGCATAATCCCTGATGTCCTCTATCACCGGACGATTGCTTACCGGCGATATACCCAGGTCTCCAGAAAGAAGATCCCTCAAATAGTACCCATATTGGCTGATGACAGGTTTATCTAAATGGTAGAGCTCTCTTATTCGCTGGATCTGCTCTGGGCGGGCCCTTTCGCCGCCCGCCCAGAGAATCTCTGGAGATGCAGGGATCACATGGGATAGGAAAAAGGTCAACATGGAGACGCCGATTAGGACGGGAATTGCCGCCGCTATTCGCCGGATAATATAGTTTCTAAGTTGCATGTGATCACCTCGCCATTACTGTTCGAGCACTAACCCTTGATGTAGTGCAGCTCAGTCTGTTTGGAGGATAGGTATTCCATCCCATCCTTGGTTACCAAAACGTCTTGCTCGAAATGGAAAAATCCTACGCCCTCCAATTTGATGCCGCATTCCACCGCGAAACAGTTGCCTTCCTCCAGGGGAACCAACACACTGGAGCCGTAGCGCTGCCACTCAGGGCCTAAACAAATGGAGCCATCATGGGCTGATCGTCCGATTTCGTGGCCCATGGCGTAGCCCCATTCGGGGTAGCCTCGGTCGGTGATGACTTGCCGCATGGGCGTGTCAACATCTGCGCCAGTGACCCCAGGCTTAATCACCTGCTCGCCTGCCTCCAAGATAGCTAGCATGTCTTTAAAGGTTTTTTGCACGTGGGGGGGAGCTTCAGTCTCTCCATCCTTCAGCACATACCAAGTCCTCTGTAGATCTGAACAATAGCCATTGACTTTGAGCCCAAAATCCAGGACTAGGGTATGGCCGGGCTGCAAGAGCAGGGAATCCTCCGGGAAGCAGTGGCCTAATGGAGAATCTGGCCCGGCGTAGACACCTGGGTCGTAGTTGGCGTCCCAAGAGGGTTCCACTTCGTAGAACTCCATGCGGCTCTTCACCCAGTTAAAAATATCAAGTTCTGACATACCCGGTTTGATGTATGAAGGAATTTCGTCTAGGATCTTCTCAGTTGCCTGTACTGCTGCCTCAATAGCCTCCACCTCTGACGGTGTTTTTCGACCTCTTACCGCCAGCACCACGGGATCCGCGGAGATGAAACGGTTGGGGAAATCTGTCCCTTCTAGGAGATCACAAAGCAACAGATACATGCCATGAGTAAGACCATCGGACGAGACGTTGTCCAAGGAGTAGTTGAGAGCGATCTCATGTGGGTTCAATCTCTTTAGTGTATCTACAAAGGGCTCTTTGAAGCTCTGGGTGTACCCAATGACTTTTTCAAAGGAGCCGATGGTTTCCATGGCCTGTACATCACCATGACCGACGATGGCTATGCTTTCACCGGACTTGGTCACGATAAAAGCGGACAGCCAAGTGACATTTGAATCCAAGATGAGATTTAGGGAAGGCTCGCCGGACAAGTCACTTTCCCGAGTAAAGGTGATCCAGCAATCAATGTTCTTTTCTTTCAAGATTTCCACAGCCTGTTGCACTTTTTCGCAGGGGATTGAATGCTTGCTCAACAATGATTCCTCCTTTGTTCAAAAACCATGGTTGGCGACTTGAGTAATCCCAGCCGCCAATCAAGTAAGCTGCTTGCTTGGTGCTCAGACTCTTTGCCTATTTGAACAGGCCGTAATAGCTCGTATCACCGATGGTGGGGTTATACTCGTATCCCTTGACCCAATCGCCTCGGGCGTTGATCCACTCAGTGACGCCAGTATAGATGTGGGTGGCATCTGCAGCAGCTAGATGTGTGATCTCTTTGTACATGGCCTCCCGCAGATCAGGATCGAGCTCTTCCCGGGCCTTCACCAGAAGTTCGTCGATTCGGTCGTTCTTCGGGCTAATGTTGCTCATACTCGGCGGGTGGATGCTGGACAAGTTAAAATCCATATAGTTGTCTGGGTCGGCAAAGTCTGGGTGCCATCCGGTAATCACTAGTTCATGCTTATTAGCTTCACCCTTACCTAGAAGCGCCGGCCAATCCAAACCGACTACATTGAGCTGAACTCCGATCTTCGCCAGTTCAGCTTGGAAAATCACACCCATGCTCTGTCTTTCCTGATTACCGGTGGGGAAATTGATCTCAAAGGCTAGCTGAACTCCATCCTTGTCACGAATGCCATCACCGTCAGAATCAACCCAACCAGCTTCTGTAAGGAGCGCTTCCGCCTTGGCTAGATCCTGGGTCATGGGTTTTACATCGGGATCATAGCCAAGGAGTCCAGGAGGCAACATTTGGCTACCTGGCTGTACCATATCTTTGTAGACTACTCTATGAACGATTTCATAGGGGAAAGCGTTTAGAAGAGCTTGTCTCACTGCCACATCACCCAACGCTTTGTGGGCCTGGTTCATTACGATCCAGCTCACAGTTAAAGTTGGATAGGTATCCACAGCAAGGTTCTTGGCTCCTTCGACTTCCTTTAGATTGATAGGCTCTAGAGTGATCATGTCTACTTCGCCCTTCTTGAGCATGAGGGCTCTTGTTGTGGGCTCAGGTATAATACGGACGATGGCCCTTTTGAAGGGGGTTGGCTCCCTCCAGTAATTATCATTGCGATCGAAGACGACCATGCTGCCTTTGTCCCAACGGTTCAATTTGAAAGGTCCAGTCCCATTAGCATTTTCATTGATGAAAGCGTTCACTTCATCTGCCTCGTAGCCGCCGTTAGCCTCTACCCAATCTTTCGACATTATGGAATGGACCGGATAGGTTAGGACGTTGAGATATCCCGCGAATGGTGCCTTCAGGGTCAGAACGACGGTGTAGTCATCGATAACATCGATGGAATCAATGAAGTTGGTGATCATCCAGGCGCCGCCTTTGTTCATAGTGGCTGCCCTATCAAATGAATACTTCACATCATCAGCTGTGAGCTGATCCCCGTTATGAAACGCGACGCCTTTGCGGATATGGAATGTGTAAGTTTTGCCGTCGGAGCTGATTTCCCAAGATTCCGCTAGGGCGGGGTGGACTCGGCTTACATCGCCACCCTGGTATTCCACCAAGGTATCATAGACGTTATAGGTAATATGTCCGGAGGGTGAGTCGTAGGCAATGGCTGGATCGGCTGAAGTGATGTTCCGATCCATGGCCACTATGAACATGTCTTTGGCAACGGTGGCATGTACTCCCATAGTCCAGGCCAAAGCTAAGATGATAGTGGCTCCAACTAAGAGCATAGTTCTGAAATGATTGGATTTCACAGTTATTCCTCCTTTGATTTTTGCGTCCAGGCTGTGTAATAGGCCTGTCTGAGCATAGGTATAAATATACGGCATAACTGTAAGAAACCCTGCCGGCATATAGCGAGAATGGTGTATACATGAATGTTATTATCCTGTTAATATTGCCGGAAGAGATGGGGATTTGCCGTGCTGAATTCAATCCAGGCGTTCGCTTAGGTGAGAAACGGCTCTGTGAATAACCATGCAGGCGCTATCTATCTCCAACCATGGGGTAGCAGTTCCTGGATGGTGACTACTATACCTTGACCCACCATAACCTCGGTGCCTAGATTCTCATCATGAATCTGACTGATAAACTCGCGGCAGCGGCCACACGGTGGCATGATCCGGCCATCCCAACCCACTACGATCCACAGAGATGGTAAGATCGGCAGATGATGCAGATAGTACCTTGAACACCACTAACCCACTAGTCGGAGAAGTTGCACATCATGATATAATGCCCCATGGAAGGGGGATTGACAATGCGCAAGATGTTAGCTGTATTTGTCATGCTGGCACTCCTAGGCGGGATGTCGGTGATGGTAGACGGTGCTGCTCAAAACAGAGGACTCGTGATCAGTACGTCAGAGGAAGATTTCTCGGATTGGCAGTGGAAGACAGACACCAAGACAGCTCGGTTCCAGTTGATTTCCACTGAGAGACAGGCTAGGGAGTTTGTGCGGGATCTGCCACGATACGCTAGAAAACCCATCAGGGATGCCTTTGCGGATGTTAACTTCAGCAAAGATGTCGCCATTGTGGCTTCTTTAGGGGAGACATCTGGAGGTTATCGGGTAGAGATCGGTCAGATCAATGTCAATGATCGCAGTCTCTTGGTGCGAGTGGGGATGCAGAGCCCTGGCCAAGGTGATTTTGTGACGATGATTGCTACTCATCCCTTCGATATTGTCACTTTGCCACGGGAGGACGTTCCCAAAGGCGATTTTGAGTTCATCGTCTTCAACCAGCACAGTGAAGCAGTGATGGATCAGTGGATGAATCTGAGCATGGCACAGAAAGGCGTCCCTGTTAGAACCCAACGGCACACAGTAAGAACCGGGGAAAGCCTTTGGTCCATTGCTAGCAAGTACAAGGTGACAGTCGAAGAGATCATGGAGTGGAACGATCTCTCGAACCACGATATCTGGATTGGCCAAAAACTGCTCATCAAATCCTAATCTACAGAATCTGCAGCTCAACCGGGAGTGTGGCTTCCCCAGCCACATTCCCGTTTTGGTTTAGCTTGGGTATTCTGCCATGCTCCCCAAAAGGATAAATCGCCTAATCCGAAGGAACTCCCTAGGTAGTGCGTAATATTAACATTAAGAGGATCAGGATAGCTATGCACGGATAAGAATGCCCATCTGGGTCTAGACGGGGTGATGCTGCATGGGTAGACTATCCCTTTGGGAAGCCTTGGTCCAACAAGGCTACTTCTACGACAAAAAAGAGGCGACCGGCTGGATCATGGCTGGCCAAGTCCTTGTCAATGAGGCCCGCATAGACAAACCCGGTACCTTGATTGCTTCTGATGGTATCATCCGGGTGAAGGGCTGGGACAAGAAATACGCCAGCAGGGGAGGCCTCAAGCTAGAAGGGGCCATCGCCGCCCTCAACATAGATATCACTGGTGCAGTTGTACTAGACACTGGAGCCTCCACCGGTGGATTTACCGATTGCTTGCTGCAGCATGGGGCTAGCAAGGTTTATGCTATCGATGTGGGATATGGACAGCTAGCGGGTAAGCTCAGGGCCGATCCTTGTGTCGTTAACATGGAACGGACGAATATCAGTGACGTAGATCCTGCCAACCTGACACCACCACCGTCTTTGGCCACCGTGGATCTATCTTACCTTTCCCTTAATGAGGCGATACCAATCATCAGGGACCTTTTGGCGCCTAGTGGCGAGATGCTATGTCTAGTCAAACCGCTATTTGAAATATCCGACCCAGTGATATGTCGGACAGGGGAAATCACGAGTCCAGAGGTCTATGCGGCTGTTCTAGAAGGCGTGATTGGCTTTGCAGAATCCATTGGACTAAGCCCCATCGGTTTGGTGAATAGCCCTATACGGGGATCCAAAGGGACTCGGGAGTTTTTCATTCACATCTCGCTGACTAAAAAGAGAGCCCATCCAATCCATGGGCCGTCGACCTTTCTTCCATTACTTAGTTGTGGTAGCATATGATTTGACCAAATAACGAACACGAGGGGGCAGGGATGCTCATGGGCCAGCCATCCCCGAAACTATGCGGGTAGAGTTCATGGTTGCCCATCGCCATGTTGCCCGGCGATGGAAGCAAAGCTTGGCATTATTGATCAGTATCACCTTGGGTGTTGCCGCGGTAATTACAGTGCTATCGGTTACCAATGGCTTTCAATCTGATCTCACTGAGCGGATTTTGGGTCTAACTTCTCACTTGGTGATTTTGCCTCTGGTGGAGCCATATTTCCCGGAGCCCGACCAAACTCTTGAGGAGATCTTGAAGGTCCCGGGAGTGATGGGAGCGGCTCCCGGACTTTTTACTCAAGGATTGCTGACCCGTAAAGGCGTGGCCAAGAGCGTGCAGGTGAGAGGGATCGTGCCCCAAGCGGAAGTCGGGATTTCACCTGCCTTAGGCAGACTCTCTGCCGGTAATCTCGGGGACTTGAGGCCAAGCAAGGTGCTCTTGGGTGCAGGTGTAGCCGATTGGCTAGATGCTCTGGTCGGCGATGAAGTTTGGATTACATTTCCCTCAAGCAAGACCGGAGTCTTCCAAGTGGTAGCTATCTTTGACTCCGGTGTTGCCCAATATGACAACAATTTCGCATACTTATGCTTGTCAGAAGTACAGGAACTGCTGGCTCTCTCCAACGCAGTGGGTGAGATCAGAGTCGCGCTAGAGGATCCCTTCCTGGCGGAGTCAGTCGCTGATAGTGTACGAAATGCAAATCCCAGTCTGGAGACTGTGACCTGGAGAGAGCTTAATAGAAATCTGTTTGATGCCTTGGTTTTGGAGAAACGGGTCTTTGCTTTAGTGCTTTCCCTCATGCTAGTGGTGGCAGGTTTTGGGATCGCCAATGTATTAGGGATGCATGTTATGCAGCGCCGGAGGGACATAGCCATTCTCTCCACCATGGGCCTTTCATTAAGGCGAATCAGGTATATCTTTGTCCTGCAAGGGGCATTTCTCGGTATAGTAGGCTCATTGCTGGGTTGTGCCATAGGTCTGCTACTCTCCTGGGGCATAGGGGTTTTTGGTCTACCCTTGCCGGGGGATCTCTACCCAGTGGATCAGGTGCCTGTTCAGATTCGGGTGGCAGATGTCATTTTCACCATGATGGGCGGCATGGCAATCAGCTTGGTCGCCAGTTATTTCCCGGCTCGGCGCATCAGTACCAGTGCCCCCGCGGAGGTCTTGCGCTATGGATAGAGAACATAAAGAGGGTCAGTGTCCCATAGTAGAGCTGCAGGGTGTCTCCAAGCAATATTCCGGCGAAATGCGCATGGCATTAGATGGGGTTGATCTAGCCATATACCCTGGTGAATTTCTAGCCGTGTTGGGCCCGTCAGGGGCAGGGAAGACAACTCTCTTGCATATCCTGGGCCTAGTGGATCGTCCATCCAGGGGGCAGGTGCTCATCATGGGTAGGCCCGCTGACCACCTACCAGAAGAGAAAAGGGCCCTGCTGCGCCATGGCTTTCTGGGGTTCATCTTTCAGTTTCACTATCTCCTGCCGGATCTAACAGTATGGGAGAATGTTCTGCTCCCGCTATTGATTCCTGATCAGAAAGGCTACCTTATTGGAGGGAACCCACGGGTTTCCAGCATGCAGGATTCACTGGAGCATAGGGTAGAGAGGAACCTTGCCGCGGTCGGGTTGTTGGATAAGGCTAGGAGCCATCCTGATCAGCTCTCCGGTGGCGAAAGGCAACGGGTAGCGGTGGCCAGGGCCCTGGTGACGGAGCCCCCCTTAGTCCTAGCCGATGAACCCACAGGTAACTTGGATACTGCCAGTGCTTTGCAGGTATGGGAATTGCTGGCCGACGCTAATCAAAGGCAGGGGACAGCTATAGTGGCCATCACACACAATGAAGAACTGGCTGGCCGGGCTAAGCGGATCCTACGCATGGTGGATGGAGGCATATGTGTTTAGTTTTGTCATTTCCGCACTAAAACGGTAATTTTATAACCTCCGGGGGAAGACTAAGGGAAGCAAACTGGGACACTGTTGGCAGGAGAATATCCTTGGTGTGCCGAAATTTATTCAGGTGTACTTTTTACGCTCGGTGTGGCTTGGATGTAGCCAATTCAAAGTTTGGATATGGGAGCAAAATGTTCGTTTGAGGAGGAGATGACTGTTGAAGCAATATGCCACTGATAAACTGCGCAATGTTGCGCTTGTGGCCCATGGCGGCGCAGGCAAGACTAGCCTAGCTGAGGCTCTGCTTTTTCACTCTGGAGCCACAAAACGGCTGGGAAGTGTCGATGAGGGCACTAGCATTCTTGATTACGATCCTGAAGAGGTTAAACGCAAAATATCCATCACCGCCTCGGTTGCACCAGCTGAATGGAAGAACCACAAGATTAATGTCTTGGATACTCCCGGCTATTTTGACTTTGCCGGTGAAGTCATCGGTTCACTGAGGGTTGCCGATGGCTGTGTTGTAGTAGTTTGTGCAAGCAGCGGAATAGAAGTAGGTACAGAGAAAGTCTGGAGCTATGCTGATGACTACAACTTGCCGCGGATGATCTTTGTCAACAAGCTGGACAGGGAAAATGCAGATTTCACCAAAGTGCTAGGTCAGCTCCAGGAAGTGTATGGACCTCAGGTGATTCCTATTCAGCTACCCATCGGCCAATCGGAGAACCTAAAGGGTCTTGTGGATCTGGTGAAAATGAAGGCCCTGATCTATAACAATGGCAAGGTGGAGGAGACAGAGATTCCCGCTGAGCTCCAAGGCGATGTGGAGACCTATCGAGAGGCGCTAATAGAAGCAGTTGCCGTCACTGATGACGAATTAGCCATGAAATATTTGGAGGGGGAGCCTCTGACCCAGGATGAACTGGAGAAAGCACTGGGTGAGGGGACTAGGACCCGCCAGGTGATTCCGGTGTTGTGTGGCTCTGCTATGACTGGGGCAGGGGTGGATACACTCATGGACTACTGTATGCATTGTCTGCCAGCCCCCAATGAAGTGGGAGATGTGAAGGGGAATGACCCTGCAACAGGTGCTGAAATCACACAACAGCAGTCTGCTGACGCAAGCCTTTCGGCACTAGTGTATAAAACCATGGCTGACCCCTATGTGGGTCGCTTGACTTTATTTCGTGTATACTCTGGTGTGTTGAAATCTGATTCCCAGGTTCACAACTCCACCAGACAAATAGATGAAAGAATCGGTCAAGTTTTCCTCATCAAGGGTAAAGAACAGATTCCAGTGGATGCCGTGGTTGCAGGGGATTTGGCGGCTGTAGCCAAGCTCCAAGATACCACAACTGGAGATACTTTATGTGCTAAGAATGGCCAGATTAAGCTACCACCGGTGGAATTTCCCCAACCTAGCCTCACCATGTCGGTACAACCCAAATCCAAGGGCGACGAAGACAAAATCGCTAGTGGCTTAAATAGGCTCCAAGAGGAGGACCCGACCTTTACTGTCACCCGAGTACCCGAGACCGGTCAGACCGTTGTGTCAGGTATGGGAGATATGCACCTAGAGATAGTTGCTAGTCGCTTGGCTAGTAAGTTTGGTGTTGAGGTGGAATTGGATACACCTAGAGTCCCATACAAAGAGACAATCAAGGGCACTGCCGATGTGCAGGGGCGACATAAGAAGCAGAGTGGAGGCAGAGGCCAATACGGAGATGTCTTTATCCGCATGGAGCCCTTGCCCGCTGGAAGTGGCTACGAATTTGTGGATGCTATCTTCGGGGGATCCGTACCTCGCCAGTATATACCTGCTGTGGATAAGGGTATCCAAGAAGCTCTCGTTGAGGGCGTTTTGGCTGGTTACCCAGTAGTGGATGTCAAGGTGACACTATATGATGGCTCCTACCACAGTGTGGACTCATCGGAAATGGCTTTTAAGATCGCCGCCTCCATGGCTTTCAAGAAAGCCTTTGCGGAAGCACAACCCATCCTTCTGGAACCGATCATGAATGTGGAAGTTACAGTTCCTGATGCCTACATGGGAGATATTATCGGAGACCTGAACAAGAAACGAGGCCGAATTGCTGGGATGGATCCCCAAGACGGGCAACAGGTCATCAAGGCGCAGGTACCCCAGGCGGAGCTCTTCCGCTATGCCACGGATCTAAGGTCCATCACCCAAGGCCGTGGCTCATTTACCATGACTTTTGATCACTATGACGAGGTCCCCAGTCACATAGCTGAACAGATAATTGCTGAATCCCGGGAGGAGACGGCATAAGCGGCCTCTAGGCAATTGATCTAGGTAGCATAAAACACCCTTTCCTGGTCTAGCCGGGAAAGGGTGTTTTACGTACGCCCGGCATGGTAGGATGCTGGGGTACCCGGGCGAGGCCGCCACACGCATGTCCGGTGGTGTGAGGGGAGGGGGGGCGATACGCCCCCTCCTACTCGATCTCACATCAGTGGGGCAAACAAACGACAGACACCCTCCGCGAAGCGCGGCCACAATCCCCGCTGGTTGAACTCTTCTAGCGTCAGCTCCTTGGATGATTGGATATCTTCAAGGAAAACATCGTAGTATTCTGTCGCCTTCGCTTCATCGTAAATCAAGGCATTCACCTCAAAATTCAGAGCAAAACTGCGTACATCAAGGTTAGTCGTGCCGATGGTGAGGATACGTCTGTCTGTAACAACACTCTTGCTGTGCAGAAAACCACAATACTCGTAGATTCGTACTCCGGCTTCCAGCAACTCACCGGCATAAGCCATGGTCACCCGATGAACAAATCCATTGATGAAAATGCCCGGGATCATCACACGCACATCTACTCCGGAGAAGGCGGAGACCTTAAGGGCTTCCAGAATGCTTTCATCTGGCACTAGGTACGGAGTCTGCAGGTAGAGACTCGCCTCGGCTGAATTGATCATCTTGAAAAGGCTCTGTTTCACGTGTTGCTCTTTGGAGTCGGGTCCACTACAGACGATTTGGACGGCGCTAGTACCATGCCTGGATCCATTAGGCGATGGGCAACGGTCTCGAAGGGGGACTTCTTTACCTGATGCAAAGATATAGTCCATGAGAAAGCGTGCCTGCAGATGGGCGGTGGCCGGGCCTACCATACGAATATGAGTATCGCGCCACGGGGAGGCGCTAGGCCTCAGCCCCAGGTACTCGTCGCCAACGTTCATGCCTCCCGTATAGCCAATCACTCCGTCAATGACCACGATCTTGCGGTGATTTCGGTAATTGGCATTAAAGCCCCACGCCAGGCTGACTGGCAAGAACCAGTGTACTTTTCCTCCTGCATCTATGAGAGGCCCGAAGAGTCGTTTGGGGGTGAGCTTACAGCCCCAATCATCCAAAATCACTCGGACCTCCACTCCCTCTTTGGCCCTTTCGGTTAAGGCTTGTATCAATCGAAGCCCGAGGCGATTGCCTCTCCAGATGAAGTATTCCAAGTGGATGGACTCCTTGGCTTCACCAATATCTTGCAGAAGCTGCTCAAACTTTTCGGTTCCGTGAGTGAATATGGTGACGGCATTGCCCGAGGTCAAAGGCGCTGCTGCCTGCACTAGGCCCATATGGATGAGCCCAAGATCTCTTGCCATGGGAGTGTCTATGGTTTCTTCTCTTAGCTGGGCCAGCTCCTTGTGCTGCTTCATGATGGTAGTTGCCAACTTGTGGTCATCCTCTTGCTTGAGCTTGAATTTCTTTCGTCGATTGAAAAGCTTCTGCCCGAAGAACATATAGAAAAGAAAGCCGATCACTGGTAGGAACGCGAAAACTAGCAACCAAGCTAGCATTTCGGCAGGTCGCTTTCTCTCGAAGAAGACGACGACTATGGCAAAGATGGTGTTCGCCACGAGGATAGAGGTGAGCATGATGTGGGTCAGGTCGATGGCCAAATGATCAATTCCCCCTTAGAAGCTGACATGCATACCTATTGTACCCAACCACGCCATGAAATGGTAGATGGATATGCTCTAGGGGGGAGTAAGCAGGGGCATGGTGGCTTTGCCTTTGCTGTGACATACCCCCCATAGGTGGGGCATAGACATGTCTTAGGTAGCAAATTGCGGTGCTTTGGGAGGGGTAGCGATGGCCTGGCGTACAGGTACCATGGGGAATGAACAAGGGCCACAACCCACAACCTGGACCTTTGTCCTCAGTATTGTGCGGGGAGTAATCTGCAGTGCAGCAGTGGCAGTCTGTGGTGCTATCCTGGTTTCTTTGGTGCAACTAATAGGTGGATGGGATATCCAGGTAGCCGGTGTGTTTCAGGTATTCTCCTATCTAAGTATGGCCACCGGAGGTTTCGCTGCGGCTAGGTTGAATCAGCGCAGCGGTTGGCTAGTGGGAGGCTTGGTAGGGATCCTCTTTATAATGACCATAAACTGGTTTACTTCCGGTGATCTGATGTTATTGGAAATGAGTTCTGAGATCGCCCTGCGGTTGGGCATGGGTTTCGTAGTAGGCGCCTTCGGGGGAGTGATGGGCGTCAATTTCTAAACAAAAAGGCCCCGGGAAAAGGGCCTAAGCTGGCAGGGGAGACAGGAATCGAACCCGCAGCCCCCGGTTTTGGAGACCGGTGCTCTGCCAATTGAGCTACTCCCCTACTGGCCTTATTTTAGCATGAGTCTCATAAGCAGGTCAAGTACAGAAGGGCAAAGATGGAAAGATCGTTTTACATCGAAACATGGTCAAGCAGTCTGCCGATTTCCTCTAAGGCCTTGTCTGCCTCCCGGCGCACGTGATCAAGCAAGAGGGGTGAAGGGATTATGCTTAGTATCTGGCAAAGAAGCAGCATCTCATAGGCATCTGCTTTAAAGTCCCGCACCTTCATCACTGTCAAGAGCGCTTCTTCGGTAAAACGAGTGAGGGAAGGAAACGTCTCAGGTCCTGATTGGCTCATGGAGGCAAGATCCCTGGCAGTCTCCTGAAGCTGTGCCACCTCTGTCTCCAGATCCTCAGCCTCCTTGATCAGCGTTCTCTCCGAAGGATCCAATAGGTGGCTCACAAACTCCAAGTGTTCTTTCATGATACGTAACCAAAAAGACTCTTCCTCGGCAAGTAGCTGAAAACTGGCCATTGGGTGCTGCCCATTTGCCATTAGCAGGTTCAGGAAACGTACAGCTTCCCTGGTAATGTGATCAATCAAGAGGGGAAATAGATCTCCGCCTAGCTGGCACTGCACCAACCTCCGTAAGATGCGCCGCTTGAAATCGATAATCTCCATGACTGCCTGTTGCAGCTCCTGCAATAACTCTGGCTCGATGACATCAACGGTATCTAGAGCGTTTTGGAGCATCTGAAACCTATCTACAAAAGATTGCGCTTCTTGGATAAGCTCAGGTTCGTCCGCCGGCAATCCTAACTGAATGAACATGGCGTGCTCCTTGAGAATTCTTACCCAGAACCTGGCATCATCAAGCAGCTGTTCGTCTCGTGGGTGGCAATTCCACTCATTACTCCAGTATGTCATTCTGATCCCACCTTTGCATTAGTACCTTCAGTCACTACCGACAATCTATGATTCGAAAGGGGAATCTGCGACTATGATATCTACCGGAGCCGGGGTGTCTTAGTGATCAACTTCTTAGTTCGATGTGGTTTTTGCCCAGTTTTTCTGGATATGGTACAATAAGGGCCGTGAGGATCCGATAATAGCTTTTAATTTACTTCTGGGGGGCATAAAGAATAATGGCAGAAAGAATACTAGGTAAAGTCAAAGTCGGCATATCCAATCGTCATGTGCACCTTTCAAAGGGGGATCTGGAGAAGCTCTTCGGTGAGGGCTACCAGCTGACTAATATCAAAGATCTCTCTCAACCAGGGCAATTTGCCGCAGATGAGACAGTAACTTTAGTTGGGCCAAAGGGAGTACTGCAAAGGGTGCGTGTACTTGGACCAACCCGCGCTAACACCCAGGTAGAGATATCTAGAACCGATGCTTTTGCTCTAGGTGTCAAGCCACCGGTGCGAGATTCAGGTCAGCATGAGGGTAGTGCTGGGCAGGTAACGGTTGTTGGTCCCCAAGGTGCCATCACTCTTTCCAAAGGCGTGATCTTGGCTAAGCGCCATGTACACATGACCCCTGCTGATGCTACGCGATTTGGGGTTAAGGATAAAGATGTTGTCAAAATCCGCTGTGGGGGAGACCGTGGTCTTATATTTGACCAGGTATTGGTGCGGGTAGGCGAGAGCTTTGCGCTGGACTGTCATTTGGACACTGATGAAGCCAATGCGGCGATGTTAAACAATGGTGATGAAGTAGAGGTACTAAAATAGTTTAGGGGACGGGTGTGAAGTTCAATAAATGCACTGTCGCCTACTGGCACATGACCCAATAGCCCTCAGAGAAATCCTGGGGGCTTTTCTTATGCAAATTTGAGCTGATTTCATTAGCGAAAGAAAGCAAGTATTGGTTCTTGTTGCACGTGGCTTTCAGTATGCTACAGGTACATCATGGCCCACCGGAAATGGCCCAAGGTGTCAATTAAGCATGTGCTGTGGTACAATGAAAACAAAGATGAAAAGCGGGAGGAATGAATGGTATGCCCTTGCGGGAATTCCGATGCAAGCAGTGTGGGGAGAAATTCGAAGAACTCGTACGTAACGGTACCAAAGTGACATGCCCCCAGTGCCAGAGTGAAGAGGTAGAGAGTCTGATTTCCTCTTTTGGCTTCAAGAGTTCGGGGAGGTCTAGCCTAGCGGGAGGCTGTACTAGTTGCAGTGGTGGCCATTGCAGTACTTGTCATTGATGGGGCCTGTTGTCTAGGATTTGCTTAGGGAAGGTGGGAAAGTCTCGAATTTGGCACAACCTTGCTTCTGATTTGACGAAGGGCAGGAAGATTAAGGCTAGTGTCTAATAGTGCTAGAGGGCGGACAATCTCTAGGAACCCCGATGACCTTAGATGTCTTGGCAGGGGTACTGGAAAAACAACGCTGGAGGAATCGCAATGAAAAAAACGCGGGTAGCCCTTATTGGATGTGGCAGAGTAGCTAGAGTGCATGCAGACGCATTAGTTGCGTTGGATGAAACGGAACTAGTAGCAGTGGTTGATATCAAGCCTGATCGGGCTGAGGCATTTAGCCAACACTATGAGGTAAAGGCGTATACAGATTACCGAGACGTGCTAGAACTACCCAATGTCGATGCGGTACAGATCGCGACTCCTCACTATAATCATGCTGAAATAGCTATAGCAGCCTTGAAGGCCGGTAAAGATGTTTTGACGGAGAAACCAATGGCAATCAGTGTCCCTGACATGGAGGCAATGATCCAAACCGCCAAGGACACCAAGCGCACCCTTGGTGTGATCTTTCAGAATCGCTATAATGATGCCTCCCAGGCGGTAAAGCAGGTAATTGAAGAAGGTAAGCTAGGTGCAATTAACGGTACCCGTGCAATTATCACTTGGCGTCGCACCGATGAATACTACTCTGAAAGCGATTGGAAGGGTACTTGGGATAAAGAGGGTGGCGGTGTCCTCATCGATCAAGCTATCCATACGATTGACTTGATGCAATGGTTGGTGGGTGAGGTAGACTATCTGGAAGCTCGCTATGATACAAGAGCCCATGACCAGATTGATGTAGATGATGTGGCTGAAGCTCATATCGTTTTCAAGAACGGAGCCATCGGTTGCCTTTACGCTAGCTGCAATTACTCATATGATGCACCGATCTTCCTTGAGATCCATGGAGAGAAAGGTATTGCCCACATCATCGGGGATCGGGCCACTATCACTATAGGTAACAAGACCATGATCGTAGAACAGCAGCCAGATGAGACAACGGGGCTACGCTATTGGGGCTTTAGTCACAAACGGCAGATCCGAGATCACTACCGAGCGGTGCAGGCGGGGAAACAGCCTTTTATAGATGGTAAGGCTGGCAAGACCGCGGTAGACATGGTCCTAGCTATGTATGAATCCTCTAGGCGACAGACTCCCGTTTATTTTCCCTATGTGCCCGGAGCACCCTCCTGTAAGAAACACAGAGGAGGCTGTTGTGGTCGCTAGAACGGTGGCCAGAGAAAATGACGTTGGCTAGGAGAAATGACGTGCTAAGCTATTGACAACCTAGCTAGCGACTGGTACGATAAGCGAAAGAAACTCGCTTCCCTTTAAGATGATCCGGCGAGGTCAGCAAGGGGACAAGTACCGGTGTAACCAACTCACCGGAGCTTCCTGTAAGCTATATTGAAGATGCATACCCTGCCGGATGGCAGGGTTTTTTCATGAGTAGTATCGGTAAACGGGCAAGGGGGCGAGGTTCATTGACGCGGAGGTGAAGTCATGGCATGGCAACGGAAAGACCTGCTTGGTCTTGCAGATCTCTCAGCAGAAGAAACCGAAACCCTGCTGCGTTCTGCCTTGTCCTTTAAGGGCGTTTTTCAGCGAAGTGTGAAGAAATTCCCTACTTTAAGGGGCAAGACGGTAGTCAACTTGTTCTATGAGCCTAGTACCCGCACCCGTAGCTCTTTTGAGATTGCAGGCAAATGGCTCAGTGCCGATGTGATTAATGTTTCAGTATCCAATAGTAGTGTGGTTAAAGGTGAGAGTCTAAAGGATACTGCCAAAACCCTGGAAGCCATGGGTGTCGATGCCATTGTCTTGCGGCATTCCGTCGCAGGCACTCCCCAATATCTGGCCCGCTGCTTGCGGCCTGCAGTAATCAATGCCGGTGATGGAGCCCATGAGCATCCCACTCAGGCACTACTTGATCTCCTCACACTAAAGGAGCGCTGGGATTCCTTCCAAGATAGAGACGCTTTGATCATCGGGGACATCCGCCATAGTCGAGTTGCCAAATCCAATATCTATGGCCTTCGGCGGTTGGGAGCCAAAGTGACGGTGTGTGGGCCCGCCACCCTAATCCCACCGGGTTTAGAGAAGCTAGGTGTAGAAGTAGCAGAAAGCCTAGATGATGCTAAGCTTGAGACAGCGGACCTGATCTATGTGCTGCGCATCCAACGAGAAAGGCAAGAGGAGGGGCTTTTCCCTTCACTACGGGAATATAGTCGCCTTTTCGGCTTGAATGCCGCCCGAATGGAGCGCACGAAACCGGAGGTAGTGGTGATGCATCCGGGACCTGCGAATCTTGGGGTAGAGATAACCACAGAAGTTGCCTATAGCAAAGCATCCTCCATCCAGGAACAGGTGACTAATGGTGTAGCAGTACGTATGGCAGTACTTTACCACCTGATCGGGGGAGGGCGTCAAAGTGTCGATCTTGATTAAACAAGGCAAGCTGCTGCTCAAGGATACTGATGGCCATCACCTGACAGCAGGCAGTCTTAGGATTGAAGGTTCCCGTATTGTCTCTATAGGCAGAGACATTCAGCCACAAGCAGGGGACATAATAATTGATGCCACCGACAAGATCGTGGGCCCCGGACTAATCGATACCCATGTACACCTTCGGGAGCCAGGAAGAGAAGATAAAGAGACAATTGCTACCGGTGCGAAAGCAGCTGCAGCTGGGGGATTTACCACCATTGTTTGCATGCCCAATACTACCCCACCCATAGACTCTGGTGCTACTATTAGTGCTATTTTGCTAAAAGCTAAGGAAGCTAGTGTCAGGGTGATTCCCGTAGGTTGTGTGACCAAAGGGCGAAAGGGCCAGGAGCTAGCCGAGATCGGAGAATTGGTCGAGGCTGGTGTTTGGGGTATAAGTGACGATGGCGACCCTATAGTCGATGGTGAAATCATGCGCCGTGCCCTTGAGTACAGCCGCCCCTTTGGTATACCGGTAATCAGCCACGCCGAAGACCCTAGGCTCATGGGAAAAGGTGTGATGCATGAAGGATTTATCTCCACCATTCTAGGTCTGCCAGGTATTCCAGCAGAGGCCGAATCGGTGATGGTGGCAAGGGATTTATTGCTAGCCAAAGCTACGAATTCATGGGTGCATATTGCCCATGTATCCACCAAGGAGAGTATTGAGCTAATCACAGCTGCCAAGGCTAGGGGCATCAAGGTAAGCTGTGAAGTGACTCCTCACCATCTGGTTCTCACTGATGAGGCAGTGCAAAGCTTCGATACAAATACCAAGGTCAATCCTCCCCTAAGGAGCAAGGAACATGTGGAGGCACTGCGGAAAGCCTTAACTTCCGGGGTGATCGACTGCATCGCTACTGACCATGC
>DAIQRD010000040.1:0-18201 GCA_036786445.1 Bacillota bacterium | reverse complement strand
TATCGCTACTGTCTTTCCCCAGGCCATCGGTATGGCAGCCACATGGAATGAAGACTTGATCTTTGAAGTAGCCACTGCCATTTCCAAGGAGGCCAGGGCCAAACACCATGAGTTCGTCCGCCGGGGTATCCGGGAGATCTACACTGGTCTCACCATGTGGTCCCCCAATATCAATATCTTTCGGGATCCTCGCTGGGGTAGGGGTCAGGAGACCTATGGTGAGGACCCATTTCTCACCAGTAGGCTAGGAGTAGAGTTCGTCAAAGGACTGCAGGGAGATGATCCCAAGTACCTCAGGGTAGTGGCCACTCCCAAACATTATGCTGTACATAGCGGCCCGGAAGCTGAGCGGCATAGCTTCGATGCCGTGGTAGACAATAAAGACCTTTGGGAGACTTATTTACCTGCCTTTGAAGCGACCATCAAAGAAGGCAAGGCTCAGTCCATCATGGGAGCATATAACCGTACCAATGGCGAGCCCTGCTGTGGTAGCAAGACCTTGTTGGAGAAGATTCTCAGGGAGAAGTGGGGTTTTGATGGGTTTGTGGTTTCCGACTGTTGGGCTATTGGGGATTTCTACAAAGACCATAAGGTTGTAGATACTCCGGTAGAGGCAGTGGCCATGGCTATGAATAACGGCTGCGATCTGTGCTGCGGCACTTTGTATTCCTTTTTAGTGGACGCGGTAAAGCAGGGACTAGTGGAAGAAGGCACCCTCGATGGTGCGGTAAAGCGCCTGTTTAAGGGCCGTTTTCAACTAGGAATGTTCGATCCACCGGAAATGGTAGACTATGCTCAAATCCCCTATGAAGTCAATGATTCCGAAGAGCATAGGCAGTTGGCTCTAAGGACTGCTCGAGAGTCCATGGTACTCCTTAAGAATGATGATCTCTTACCTTTGGATAAGAACCTAAAGAGCATCGCTGTTATCGGGCCCGTCGCGGATGATTTAGGTGCCCTAGTAGGCAACTACAATGGTATTCCTTCTAGGTTCACAACACCACTCAATGGGATCAAGAACAAGGTATCATCGGAGACTGTTGTCTATCACACCAAGGGCTGTGATTTGAGTGGTACATCCACCAAGGGTTTTGCTGTCGCGGAGGAATTGGCCAGCAAGGCCGATGTAGCCATTGTAGTTATGGGGCTTACAGGCGTGACTGAAGGGGAAGAGGGAGCCGGCGGCGATCGGGAGGATATAGGGCTTATCGGTGTGCAAGAGGAGCTCCTCAAGGTGGTGCATGCCACTGGGACACCAGTAGTCTTGGTACTGCTAAATGGCAGTGCCATCGCGGTGAACTGGGCTGACGAGAATGTGGCAGCTATCCTCGAGGCTTGGTATCCGGGAGAGGAAGGCGGTACGGCAATCTCAGATATACTCTTTGGTGATTACAACCCTGGGGGGCGACTGCCAGTGACCTTCTATAAGTCACTCGATCAGATACCGGATTTTGAGGATTACCGCATGGAAAATCGCACCTATCGGTATTTCCAAGATGAACCATTGTATCCCTTTGGTCATGGGCTAAGCTATACCAAATTCACTTACACCGATCCTGCTATTTCACCTGGGACCATCCAAGCCGGAGAGAATATTCACGTACAGGTGACAGTGGCGAATACCGGGAAACAGTCTGGCGATGAAGTGGTCCAGCTCTACCTAACCGATAAGGAAGCATGTGTGCCGGTACCTCTTAGGTCCTTGCAGGGCTTTAAGCGTATTCACCTAGCTCCAGGAGAAGAGCAGGCAGTATCCTTTACCTTGACGCCTTACCAGATGGCTGTAGTGGATTACAGCGGTCAGCGTATGGTGGAACCTGGTGAGTTTCTAGTAGCCGTTGGCGGTGGGCAGCCCCTAGGCTGTGGCGAGAATCAGGGGGATTTCGTAGTTGGTGAGTTTACTGTAGAAGGGGAAAAGGTGAGAGCCGAGTTCGCTTACTAGTGCTACAAATGCGGATGAACTGAATAGGAAACGGAAAGGGTTGGTATGGGGCTGTAGCCCTTTCTCCCTCGCCGCGTTGAGACCAAGATCACCCCCATCTGCAGTCAGGTGGGGGTGATTGATATTTGGCTGTTGTTGTCCTGCTCGGGGTCTTGGAACAACTATACTTCACTTGGAGCCCTCTGACAACTATCCTAGCATACATAGCATAGGGGGCTAGTGAGATGGAGTTATATCTATAGACGAGCGGGATATGTTGCCTGCGAGTAATGACTATGGCAATTGGAGGAGTCGCATCCCTTTTGCGTTAACTCAGACTCCGAAACAAATTGGTCACAATGGAAGAGGGATCTGACTTTTGACAGTGAAATAATCTAATGTAGACTACACGCTACATATTGTCGACAGAGGTGAATCTATTGAGTAGGGAACCAAAATACATTGTCACTCCACTAGAGGATGATCCGCTATATATCAGGGCCTATGACGCTATCAAAGAAGCTATTCTATCGGGTAGGATACGACCTGGCAGTCGGCTGAGCCAAGTGCGCTTGGCCAATGAACTGCAAGTGAGCAGGGCGCCAGTTCTGGATGCGCTATCCCGCCTAGCTACGGAAGGTCTTGTTGAGCGCCGTCCTCGATCCGGATACTTTGTGTATAGCTTGACAGACAAAGACGTTGTTGATCTATATAACGTTCGCTGTGCTCTAGAATGCCGCGCGCTAGAGGACATCCATGAGAATGTGACCCACGAGGAAATATCGGCATTATCCACTATCTTGGATGTTACCTTTGAGCAACTGGAAAAGGGCGACATGACCGGTTACGTGCTAGCCGATGATCGCTTCCATGCTGAGCTTGTGGGACTAGCCAATAATCGGGTGCTTAACACAATGTGGGGTCAGATTCGAGAGCAAATCCAACTAATTAGAGTCATGGTAGCTGTCTCTCCCACTAGGGTCATGCGGGCAGCAGAAGAACATGGCCAAATCATCTCTTGTTTGTATAATCGTGACCTAGTTGGTGGACAGGCAATTCTCCACCACCATGTTGAGAGTGTAAAATCGGAGGTCACGAAACAACTTCAGGCAAAATCTGCTGAGAAAGGGGGAAAACGGAAGACAACTGACTGATGTTTTTTGCGGGAGTTCAACATGAGAAGGGAGGCACGGAATGTGCCAAGAATTGATCGAACACTTAGAAGTATATTGTTTATGATGCTAGCGGCAATGTTGATGTGCGGGGCAGTGAGTGCCGCAGAAATGAAGTACAATGAAGCTCCTGATCTAGCTGAGTTAGTCGAGGCAGGCAAGTTGCCCCCAGTGGAAGAAAGACTGCCCGAGAACCCTATGGTATTGGAACCCATTGAGAAAATCGGGAAATATGGTGGCGACTGGCGGACAGCCCTTGTTGGAGGCCACGTTGTTAACATCGCTCGCCAACAGGGTTATGAGAACTTGTTGCGCTGGACTCCAGACTGGAATGGCGTAATGCCTAACGTAGCCGAATCCTGGGAAGTGAACGATGAATCCACGGAGTTTACCTTTCGATTGAGGAAGGGCATGAAGTGGTCTGATGGGAATCCCTTTACAGCTGATGACATCGTGTTCTGGTACGAAGATGTCTTCATGAATAAGGAGCTTACTCCTGTTCAGGGTGCCCCCTGGGTCAGTGGTGGTAAACCTGTAGTAGTCGAGAAGATCGACGATTATACCGTTAGGTTTGCATTCGAAGTTCCCAATGGGATGTTTATCCTCCGCCTAGCTGATGTCAACTTTGACCAACCGGTCGCTTTTGCTAAGCACTATTTGACTCAGTTTCACGAGGATTACAATCCCGATGTGGAACAGTTAGTTAAGGCCGAGGGATTATCCAATTGGGTGGAGCTCTTTGAAGCTAAGGGCGGTATCACCGGTGAACCCTTCTATCGAACAACCGGTGCTCCTACACTCCATGCTTGGTATCTCACCATGGCACCAGGCCAGGGAGACGCCTCTCGGGCCATTGCTGTGCGCAACCCTTACTATTGGAAAGTAGACCCAGCCGGCAATCAGCTGCCCTATTTGGATCGGGTAGTCTATGAATTGCCCACCGACACGGAAGTGCTCTTGCTACAGGTACTAGGTGGCCAGATTGACATGTTGGATCAGTATTTCTCCACCCCAGCCAATAAACCGGTGGTATGGGACAACCAAGAGCGGGGCGGATACAGATTGTTTACCACCACCCCCACCATGCCCAACGATGCCGCCATCATGTTGAACTTGACTCATCCGGATCCCGTCAAGCGGGAGATCTTCCAGAACAAGAAATTCCGTATTGCACTATCTCATGCCATTGATCGGGAAGAGATCATTGAAATGGTATATGTAGGTCAAGGTTCACCTCACCAAGTGGCTCCCCGGCCTGAATCAGACCTCTACAATGAGCGCATGGCCAAACAGTATACCGAATATGATGTGAAATTGGCTAATCAGTACATGGATGAAGCCGGATTTGCCGAGAAAGATGGGGATGGCTATCGCCTGGGGCCAGATGGCAAGCGAATCAACCTTACTCTTGAGATTGATGCTGCCCGGCCAGTATTTGTAGACATCGCTGAGCTGCTGCGGAGTTATTGGCGGCAGGTAGGTGTTGATGTGCAAGTCAGGACTATGGATCGGTCCCTCTGGGAAGTGCGAGTCCGTAACAACGCTGAGCACGATGCTACAATCCACAAGTTTGGCGGCGGTACCGGTGCTGTGATCTACCTTGATCCCCGTTACTTCCTGCCCATGGATAACAATGCTTTCTACGCCAGGGCTTGGCAAGTGTGGAGGGCCATGCGTGATGATCCGGATATGCCTACTGCTATCGAGCCTCAGGAGCCACCGGCAGAAGTCATTCGCCAGAATGAGCTGTATGACCAGCTCTTGGTTACCGGTGACCCAGTGGAGCAGAAGCGGTTGATGGAAGAAATCCTAGAAATTGCTACTGATGTGTTCTATCACATCGGCATCACCACTGAGCCCGACGGCTACGGTATCGTAAACAAGCGGATGCGGAATGTACCGGAGTCCATGCCCTGGTCCTGGATCTATCCCCATCCTGCACCCACCAATCCGCAGTTGTATTTCTACGAGTAGGATTGGAAGCTGATCCATTAGTGAATCTCAAGGCTGATCCGGAGGGCAAAGCCTGAAGGCAAGAACAAAGAGGTGTGGGTGGAGCATAGCTCCATCCACACCACGAATCAAGATTCTCCCAAGGTCAGCCAGTGGTTTGCCGCTCCATCAACTCATGAGAGGTAGGATACATGATGAACGGTCACAAGTCTTGTACTAAGAGCCACCAAAGAGGAGCCCAGGTGGAGACTTGGTTTGACAAACCCATGCGTTGGTCGCAGCTGACTTTAGTGGAGGATGACCCTCTCACAATCGATTGTGATTTTTGGCTGGACTACTTCCGCCGTATAAAATCCGATGCTCTCTGCCTAAGTGCGGGAGGCTATATGGCTTTTTACCCAACTCAGATTCCCCTTCATTATAAGAGCAAATACTTGGGGGACTCGGATCCCTTCGGTTATATAGTTGAAGGATGTCGCAAGCAGGGTATGGTAGTCATTGCCCGCACCGATCCCCATGCTATTCATAATGACGCATATGAGGCACACCCTGACTGGGCCATGGTTAATGAAGAGGGTGAGCCCAGAAAACACTGGGCCATGCCGGGAGTATGGGTAACCTGTGCCTTGGGTCCTTATAATTTCGAATTCATGACGGATGTCAATAATGAAATCATGTCTATGTATGATGTGGATGCCATTTTCGCTAACCGCTGGGCCGGTTCCGGTATGTGCTATTGCCAGCATTGCCAAGAGAATTTCCGAGAGGCCCACGGCATGGATTTGCCCCGGACCAATGATCCCAGTGACCCTGCTTTCAGTAATTACCTGATCTGGCGTCCCAAGCGGCTCTTTGAACTCTACGACATCTGGGATGGAGACATTCGGAAGTTCAACCCCAATGCCCGCTTTATCCCCAACTCCGGAGGCGGCGCCTTAAGTGATTTGGATATGACGGAGATCGGGCGTCGGGCAGAGACTTTGTTTGCAGATAGACAAGCCCGCAGGGGTTTGACGATCCCTTGGGCCAATGGCAAGAATGGTAAGGAGCTACGCTCCACCCTTGGCCAGAAGGCCATCGGGGGCATCTTTAGTGTGGGTACAGAGGAGCCCTATCGTTGGAAGGACTCGGTGCAGCACGGCGAAGAGATCAAGCTGTGGGTAGCAGATGGCATCGCCAATGGCCTAAGGCCCTGGTGGACCAAGTTCGCGGCCACCACTTATGATCGCCGTTGGCTGGATGTGGTTGAAGATATGTACAACTGGGCTGCAAAAGTGGAGCCATATCTGCGCAATGAAGCTCCTCTAGCCCGGGTGGCCATGGTCTATTCGCAGCAAACGGCACATTTCTATGGGGGACCCGAAGCCCACAAGAAAGTGGAAGAGCATACTCTGGGCTTCTACCATGCTTTGATCGAAGCGCGGATTCCCTTTGAAATGGTTCACGATAGACTCCTCGATGAGGAGCATCTCCAGCAGTTCAAGACTTTGATTCTCCCCAACATCGCTGCTTTATCTGATCAGCAGTGTGAGCAATTGCGGAGCTTTGTCCAGCGAGGCGGTAGTCTAATTGCTACCTATGAGACCTCTCTATACAACGAGTGGGGCCAAAAGCGGGAGAACTTTGGTTTAGCAGATTTGCTGGGAGTAGATTATGTCCAGCATACGCCAGGTCCCATGCAAAACTCTTATCTGCGTTTGGAGAAAGACGAGAAGACTGGTGCTATGCATCCCCTGATCCAGGGGATTGAGAATACCCAGCGGATTATCAATGGTGTGTATAGACTAGAGGTTAAGGCCAACACGGAATTTCCCGAGGTGCCTCTAACCTTGATACCCACGTACCCGGATCTGCCCATGGAAGAGGTGTATCCTCGGGTGGCCCAAACAGATATCCCTGAGGTCTATCTAAGGGAAGTTGGCCAGGGTAGAGTAGTTTATTTCTCCTGGGATATTGATCGGATCTTCTGGGAGATTCTCTGTGTTGATCATGGCAAGATCCTCAGCAACGCAGTGGTATGGGCATCCAATGAACCAAGTGCAGTCACCGTATCCGGTCAGGGAGTACTCGATGTGACTATCTGGCGGCAGGCCAATTCCATGACTGTTCACATGGTGAACTTGACTAATCCCATGATGATGAAAGGCCCCATTAGGGAGTTCATTCCTTTGGGAGCGCAAGAAGTGAGGGTACTGTTACCTGAGGATTATAAGGTGAAAGGCGTCAAGTTCCTCAAGAGCGAGACCACGCCGGATCACCAGATAGTCGATGGTTATCTAGAAGTTACAGTCCCCACGATTTTGGACTACGAAGTGTTGGCCATTGATTTCTAGATTGTCTCAAACTGCTAAGGGGGGGACGGTATGTTTCAGTTCATCCTGCGTCGGTTAATGTACATGATTCCCACGTTAATCGCCATCTCAATTGTATCCTTTGTAATTATCCAGCTGCCTCCAGGAGATTATCTAACGTCCATGGTGGCTGGGCTCAGGGACCAAGGGGTGGAAGTTGATGCCGCACAGTTGGCGGCACTTAAGGAAAGATACGGATTGGGTCAGCCCATCTATGTTCAGTACTACAAGTGGATGAGTGGGATTTTGCTTCGGGGAGATTTTGGTCAATCCTTTGAGTGGCGGCGACCGGTCAGTGGCTTGATTTGGCAGCGGCTGGGATTAACAGTACTGATTTCCCTAAGCACTCTGCTATTTGTTTGGGCCATCGCTTTTCCCATCGGTATCTATTCGGCGGTGAAGCAGTATTCCATTGGTGATTATATCGCCACTTTCTTTGGGTTTATTGGGCTGGCTACGCCTAGCTTCCTGTTGGCCTTAGTGTTGATGTATATAGGGTTCCAGGTCTTTGGTCAGAATGTCGGTGGCCTATTCTCACCGGAGTTTGTGGATGCGGCCTGGTCGTGGGCTAAGGTCAAAGACCTCATGCAGCACTTATGGGTTCCCATGGTCGTTTTGGGAGCGTCGGGGACCGCGGGACTCATCAGGGTGATGCGGGCTAATTTGCTAGATGAACTTGGGAAGCTTTATGTAGTAGCAGCCAGGGCTAAAGGGTTGCCAGAGTGGAAATTGATCCTCAAATACCCAGTACGGGTAGCCCTAAATCCCTTTGTCAGTGGTCTCGGTTGGTTGCTACCACAGCTAGTATCTGGCTCAACAATAGTTGCCATCGTGCTGAGTTTGCCCACAACGGGGCCGCTGCTGTTACGGGCTCTTATGGCACAAGATATGTATCTGGCCGGTAGCTTTCTATTGATGCTCAGTGTCTTGACGGTAATAGGTACTCTTATATCAGATATCCTACTAGCTTGGTTAGATCCTAGAATTAGGTATCAATAAGGGAGGTGCGAGATATGGCAGCAAATGATGGGCGTGCTCTGCCGAATCAGAGTTCGGCGCCAGAAGGGATGCAGCCATTGGCAAATGTACCCGAGGTTTTGGAAGAAGCCAATCGGGTGGAGGTGGCCTCCCAATGGAAGCTAATGTGGTGGAAATTTCGCAAGCATAAACTAGCCATGGTGGGGGGGATTGTGGTCATCCTGATTTATCTGGTGGCCATTGGCGCAGATTTTCTGGCGCCATTCCCGTCGGACAAGTACTCGGCCCGCCACACCTACGCGCCACCCCAGCGGTTGCGGCTTGTTCTGCATACAGAGGATGGCATCAAACTGCAGCCCCATGTATATGGGTATATTTCCAAAGTTGACCCTGTGGCATTACGGCGTAGTTTTGTTGCAGATCCAACCAAGATCATCCCAGTGGGGTTCTTCGTTGAAAGTGAACCATATAAAATGTGGAATATCTTTACGCTAAATCGCAGGCTCATCGGACCTAAGGATGGCAGTTCCCCCATGTATTTGTTTGGAGCAGATCGCATGGGGCGGGATATCTTTAGCCGGATGATCTATGGCACTCGAGTATCCATGACTATTGGCCTTATAGGTGTGACTATCAGTCTGATCTTGGGAGTAGTCTTAGGTGGGATCTCAGGGTATTTCGGCGGAACTGTGGATGTGGTGATTCAAAGGGTGATTGAATTTCTACGCTCCATGCCCCAAATCCCCTTATGGATGGCCTTGGCGGCAGCGATTCCATTGAGCATGTCGCCTACGACGGTGTATCTACTAATCACTATCATTTTATCCCTTATAGGGTGGACAGGCTTGGCCCGGGAGGTGCGGGGGAAATTCCTTTCCCTCAAGACGGAGGATTTCGTGATTGCCGCTCGGCTAGATGGTGCTAGTGAGATGCGGATTATTACTCGCCATATGGTGCCCTCTTATCTAAGCCACATTATTGCCAGTGTTACCTTGGCCATCCCGGCCATGATTCTGTCAGAAACCTCTTTGAGTTTCCTGGGGGTAGGTCTAAGGCCACCGGTGGTAAGCTGGGGGGTCTTGCTACAGGAGGCCCAAAACATCCGCACAGTCTCTACAGCGCCGTGGCTCTTGTTACCAGGTGCCGCGGTGGTTATTGCAGTACTGTCCTTGAACTTCCTCGGCGATGGTTTGCGGGATGCGGCTGACCCATATTCCCGGTAATTGGAGGTGTGAAGCTGATGGCACAAAACGATGTCTTGGTTGAAGTAAAGGGACTGAAAACCCATTTTTTCACCGATGAAGGCGTTGTTAAGGCGGTAGATGGAGTAGATCTCAATATATACAAGGGAAAGATGCTCTGCATAGTCGGAGAGTCGGGTTGTGGCAAATCTATTACGGCCCGTTCCATTCTCCAATTGATAGACAAACCCGGGCGGATCGTTGAAGGAGATATCCTTTATCATAAAGCAGGTGGGGGAGTAGTAAACATTGCCAAACTGCATCCCCATAGTCCCGAGGTTCGTAAAATTCGGGGAAATGACATTGCCATGATTTTCCAAGAGCCCATGTCATCCCTGAGCCCGGTGTATACAATTGGGAATCAGATTACTGAAGGCATTTTGCTCCACCAAGAGGTGGGTAAACAAGAGGCCAGGGACCAGGCTATCGAGTGTTTGCGGCGTGTAGGTATTCCTAAGCCGGAGGAGCGGATGGATGCATACCCCTTCCAGTTGAGTGGGGGTATGCGGCAGCGAGCTATGATCGCCATGGCTTTAGTTTGTGAACCCAAGCTCCTCATTGCTGATGAGCCCACCACTGCCTTGGATGTAACAACCCAGGCTCAGATTCTAGACCTGATCTTGGAATTACAGGAAGACATGGATATGGCTGTCATGTTCATCACCCATGACTTAGGTGTAGTGGCGGAAATCGCCCATGATGTATCAGTGATGTATCTTGGCAATGTGGTGGAGTTCGGAGATGTAGATGCCATTTTCCATGATCCTAAGCATCCGTACACCCAAGCGTTGCTGCGATCCATACCGAAAATGGGCTTAGGTGAACAGGTGCGCTTGGACACCATCGAAGGTATGGTACCCCATCCCTTTAACCGACCGGAAGGCTGTCCGTTCCATCCTCGCTGTGAACAGAAGATGGCAGGAATCTGTGATGTATATGTGCCAGAGCGGGAAGAGCCCAGCCCTGGACGCCAGGTTCGCTGCCTCTTGTATAGTGACTTGGAGAAGTTGAGAACCACCGCTAAGCAGGGAGGTGTTGCATAATGGCTGATCAGCAAAGCACTGTGCATGCAGAAAACACCTTGCTGGAAGTAAAGGATCTAAAGATGCACTTTCCCATTACCAAAGGTGTAGTGCGTCGGACCACTGGATATGTCAGAGCAGTTGACGGGGTTACCTTCACAGTGGGAAAAGGGGAGACCTTAGGCTTGGTAGGGGAGTCAGGGTGTGGTAAGACAACTACCGGCCGTTGCCTGCTGAGGGTATATGAGCCCACAGCCGGCCAAATCAACTATCGCCTTGAAGATGGTTCCATGGTGGATTTGATGCAGCTAGATGACCAGGAGCTAAAGCCCATCCGGCGTGAGATGCGGATGATCTTTCAAGACCCTTACTCATCTTTGAATCCCCGCATGCGGGTGAAGGATATTATCGGGGAGCCACTGCGTAATCACAATGTCTGCCATGGCTCAGAGTTAGATGATCGGGTGCAGGAATTGCTGCGGCGGGTGGGCTTAAGGCCAGAATATATCCATCGGTACCCCCATGCCTTTAGTGGTGGGGAGAGACAGAGGATTGGGATAGCCCGTGCCCTTGCCCTCGATCCCAGATTAGTCATCGCTGATGAGGCGGTATCAGCTCTGGACGTATCGGTGAGGGCGCAGATTATCAACTTATTGGATGACTTACAGCAAGAATTAGGGCTCACCTATATCTTCATTGCCCACGATTTGAGTGTAGTTGAATATATCTGTGACCGAGTGGCTGTCATGTATGTGGGAAAAATGGTAGAGGTTGCCACGACTGAGGAACTATATAGCCAGCCGCGTCATCCTTATACAGAAGCACTGCTATCGGCTGTGCCCAGGCCTGATCCAAGGCTAAGGGGCAAAGGGAGTCGCATTCACTTGGAAGGCGAAGTACCGGATCCTTCCAACCCGCCTAAGGGTTGTTATTTCAGCCCCCGTTGTCGCTACGCGACTGATCAATGCAAAGTCCAGCCGCCAAGTCTCGTGGATATAGGTGGTGGACATTTGGTGGCTTGTCATTACGCAGATGAGCTTAGCTTACGGGGGGTCTATGAAAAGCGCTCTCCGGTTGCGTAACTATAACTAAGAGAAGTGGCCCATTGCAGCTGGTCCCAGAGCGTGGAGGCTGGGACTAGCTGTGGGGGCCGCTTTAACCCTCAACTAATGTACACCAATTTCATTGATGTCATTGAAGTAATGTAGGGAGGACAGGAATTGACTAAACTAATAAAGGAATGGTGGCGAAAGCCTCTCAGGGTAATTCAGACGAACTTGCAGGTGAAGGACACATCCAAGATTGAACCAGAGAAGCTGGCTGCCGAGATGCAGGAAATGGGAGCCGATGTGCTGGTGTATAACGTCGGTGGTATTTATGCATGGTACAAGAGTGAGGTACCTTTCCACACGGTGAACCCATACTTGCCTGAGGATGGGGACTTGCTTGAGGATGTCATCGACGCTTGTCACCGCCGTGGTATCAAATTCGTGGCCCGCTTTGATTTTAGTAAAGCTGCTGATACTACATATTTGCAGCGGCCTTGGTGGTTTGCGAGAGATAAGGAAAGCAATCCCCAGATCATCGGTGCTACCCGGCCCGGCGAATGGTCGCTGCTCATGTCTACATGCATCAACTCCGGTTACAGGAACACAGAGGTCGCGGTTCCCATACTACAAGAGGCCCTCACCCGATATGCCATTGACGGTGTTTTCTATAATAACCCTGCGTATATCCCTTGCCATTGTGAGACTTGTCAGGCGAAACATATGGCAGCCTTCGGAGAGCCATTGCCGGAGGATCTGCACTGGGACATGGTGTGGCGGATAAGCACCGAATGGACACGCATGTGCGCCAGGGAGAATCTGGAGCGGTTGTATGGAGCTATTAAAGCTGCAAGGGATGTCCCGGTAGTGCTCTATCATGGTGTGTACAGCCCGCCAGTTGATGGTGCTAAGACTGCCGATCTAGTGTGTACTGAGCCTCAGAATGTACTGTCTCGAGGGCAGAAGAGTATTCCAGAGTTCTGGAGACCGGCCCTAGCTATTAAGAGTGCTCAGCAGATCCCGGGGGATATGCCACAACCCTTTGGTATTGTCCATTCCTGTCCCGGCATGGATTGGCGACATACGGGATTGCCCACTGCCGAATACGAGTTTTGGTTAAGCCAGATTCCTGCATATGGTGGACAAATCTGGCATTCTATCACTGGGGTTCCCGATACCATTACTGATAAACGCATCTTGAAGACAGTCTCCAAGTTTAATGCCATGGTGGGCAAGGTACAGCCATATCTGGATGGGGCTGTTCCTGTGGCCCAGGTGGGGTTAATTTGGGACAATTCCCAGTCCACTGAAGGCTGGGCCGATGGTCTGATTAATACTCAGATACCCTTTAATCTGATCATGCGAGATCAAGTATGTATGGAAAAGTTACAGGAGTTCAAAGTTGTGGTTATCCCCGATGGTTGGCATGGTGATGCAAAAGCCATAGGGCAGATAGCAGAATATGTTAAGGGTGGCGGCAGGCTGATTGTGGAAGGCGGTATACCTTCGGAAGATCCTGGGATCTGCAATTTGCTGGGAATTACCGATGAGCCCCATCATTTGAGCGAAAACCTGGTGGCATCTTATCTGAGGTTTGAGGGCTGCAACAACCCCTTGCAAAAAGGCGACCTAGAAGAGACTGAACTGGTTGCCCAGCGTGGTCAGGTTGTGTATTGCAAGGCAAAAGAAGGCGCCAAAGTGCTCTTGACCTTAGTGCCGCCATTCTCTCCACTGGAGAGTGTGGGCGCACCGCCGGAGAGAGCTTCTTTGCCGGTGAGCCATAGTGATATTCCCATGTGTATCTTGAATCAATATGGTCAAGGCCAAGTGGTGTTCTTGCCATTCAAGCTCAGCTTTTTGATCAATGAATTCAGGCTAGGAGAGCACTATACGATACTGTCCAATGCGGTAAAGATGCTTTTAGCTGAGGATGACATGATCAGTGTCTCCCAGCGGCAAGGTCTGCAGGTTACAGTCCTTGAGCAAGCCAAGGGTTTGATCATTAACTTTGTGAACGGGGCAGGGCGTAGGCCGCTATCGACCACGACTCCTCTGTTAGATATTGACGTGAGAGTCAAGCTGGGTAGTAAACAACGGGCAAGCAGTGTTAAGCAGTTGCTTCAGGAGAAAGCAGTGGATTTCAACCAGGGTGACGGTTATCTAGAGTTCACCTTGGACCGGCTGGATGTTTGGGAAGCTGTGTGGGTTGAAACCAGTATGTAGACTGCGCTTCATATGAACTAGCGTGTTTATAGTACGAAGCCGTCTGCAATAAATACCCTGGTATTTCAAACAAGGATGAGGAAAGGGGTAGGGTAACGTGGGCTTGAGGCATTTACCAAAGTTTCCTTATGGAGCTGTTTATTTTCGTAAGTCTAATCCTCCGCAAGAGGATTGGGAGAGAGATTATCAGACTGCCGCGGAGGATGCCAATAACATTTTCCGGCATTGGTTCCTATGGTCGGCTATTGAAGTTGCGCCGGGCAAATTCGATTGGTCAGAATATGATCGGCATCTAGATCTGGCGGCTAAACACGGAATAAAGACAATTATTGCTGAAATGACCACTGCTGCGCCTGAATGGGCTTTCCGGCAGTATGCTGATGCCCGCTTCGAAACAAGGGACGGGCGGAAAGTAACTAGCCATATGGGAGTTAGCTGCGCCACTGGCGGTTTCCCCGGCCTCTGCCTAGATAACGATGATTTCAAAGCAGTTGCAGAGAATTGGCTAAGGGAATTAGTGACCCGGTACAAGGGTCACCCCGGTCTAGGCGGATATGATATCTGGAATGAGTGTAACTATGGGCGGGATCTTTGCTATTGTGAAGGCACTATGGGTAAGTTCAGGGAGTGGCTGAGGGAAAAGTATGGCTCTCTTCAGAAACTGGGAGAAGCATGGCATCGTCACAGTTATGCCGACTGGGAAGATGTCCAGGCCCCTCGAGCCGTGGAGCCCTACCCCGATACACTGGATTGGCTCCAGTTTAGGCTGGAAAATGCCGAGCGATTAATGAAGTGGCGGGCAGATCTGATCCGAGAGATTGATCCCAACTGTGCCATCACTGCCCATGGGATTGCCATGAGCTTGACTAACCTAGCTCCCGGTGGTTCCGATGATTGGCGTTGGGCGGATCAGGTTGAATTATATGGCTATACTTGGGGTGCATCTCGACATGGCAATGAGCCTTGGAAGCAGTATCATGCCGTGGATCTAGTGCGTTCTTCCACCCGGGGAAAGCCTTTCTGGCATGCGGAATTCTACGGCGGTCCTCTATGGATGCAACCCCAGCTTCCTGGTCGTCCCCGGGATGACGGGCGGATTACGAAACCAGAGGATATTCGACTCTGGAGTATGGTGAGTATGGCGGCTGGTGCTTCAGGATTTCTGTTTTTGCGTTGGCGGCCACTTCTGGACGGGCCGTTATTTGGCGCTTTTGGCCCCTATGGAATGGATGGTAGTCGAACTGATCGTTCTGAAATGTCTACCAAGATCGCTAGATGGGCACAGGCACCGGAACAAGAAGAACTATGGAAATCTCGCCCAGTCAAGGGTGATGTAGGTATCTTGTTTGTGCCAGAATCGCAGATGTACATCTATGCCCAACAGAACAGCACTGAATACTACGGCGAATCTCTGCGGGGAGCCTACCAGGCTTTCTTTGATAACAATATCCAGGCTGACTGGGTGCATATCGATGATATTGACAAGTACAGCTTCCTGTATCTGCCAATTCCGGTGGCTCTCAAAGAGTCTACAGTAGAGACACTGAAGGCATGGGTGGCCAAGGGCGGTACTTTGGTATCCGAAGGTTGTCCAGCCTACTTCGGTGATAGAGGAAGGGTTGGTATCCGTCAGCCGAACTATGGTTTGGATGAAGTCTTCGGAGCGGTGGAAAGCTATGTGGAATTTACCCCTGACCTCTTGAGTGAGCTAGAGATCAACATGTCCGGCACTTCGCTGCGGGGGGGGCTGTTCCTACAGAAATACGAAGTGACCACAGGCACCCCGGTGGGTTGGTATGATGACGGTTCAGTCGCGGCGGTGGAAGCCCGATACGGAGAAGGGAAGACCATGCTCATTGGTACTTTCCCAGGATCCGGATACTTTAATGGACGGACGCCGGGCAGCAAAGCTTTCTTCAGGGGTTTGCTCGATTGGGCGGGAGTGACGCAACAGGTTACGTGCACTGAGCCGCGCTTGACCGCTCGGCTCCACACCGGTGCAGGTGGGACTTATCTGTGGGTAACTAACCCCACACCTGACGCACTACCGGCCCGGTTGGCGTTGTCAATGCACGGTGGTGTCTTCTCCGGTGTACAGCTGTTGTGGGGGCAGGATCAACCGACTCTATCTGGTGATACGGTGGATGTAATCGTCGGTGGACTAGATGCAGCGGTGGTCAAGCTCACTTAGTGGCGATGAAGAGCCATTGGTGCTTCGACGCCAATGGATAGTGTACGCATGGTAAACACTTGGGAGGCTCTTGCCTGAGGGCAAGGGCCTCTTTTTGGTGTGTCCGGCATAGGTTCTCCGATACGACTCTTTTCTACTACGTTCTGCCTGAGATTGTCTGTAGATACTTTGCCTTACACCACTCGCTGAGAGTCTGTCCTGTTTTTCCCCAGCCACTTTTCTGCCCTTTGCTCAGGATTGCCAGATTACTCGGCGGGTGATCAAGATGTCTCTCTGGGACGCTTACCTTCATGGCAGTAAGGACCTTCCATTTTGGGCTCTGGCTATCAGATCCGTTTTCCTCTACATAGCATTGATGATAGCCACGAGGGCCATGGGGCATCGGCAGGTAGGTATTTTGGCGGGGCACAACTACCTCGTAGCAGCAGGCATCGTCAGCTTAGCGGCGATTCGAATGGTTAACCCGGAGTCGTCGTTTACGTCAGGCCTAGTAATCATTTTTGCGTACGCCGGAGTGAACATAGTTCTCTCTTATCTCGATATCAAGTTTCCCAAGCTGATAGACCGCAAACCCGTTGTATTGATGCAGGGGGGCAGGCTCAGCAAAAAAAGTCTCATGGATGCACATGTGACTCTAGATAACTTGTTAGGCCAGATACGCCTAAAGGGAGTACACAACCTGTCAGAAATCGATTCTCTGGTTCTAGAACCTACTGGCAAGATATCGGTCATCAAAAAACCTGCCTTCATGCCGATAGCAAGACAAGACATGAAACTGCCTCGCAAAGCGGTGACCTTGCCTGTGATCCTGGTCTATGACGGCCAGGTGCAAAGTGATATGATCGCCGGCCTTGGTCTGGATACTAAATGGCTGAAAGATAACCTGGCAAGAAAAGGCTTTTCTGACCCATCCCAGGTTTTCCTGGCGATGCTGGAGTCAACTGGAGATCTCTTCGTCACTGCAGAAGCCTGAGTGCATGAATGGAGTCACAGATAATGGAACTTCTTCGAGGTGTATTCGCATCGACGGCCGAGCTTAGTCCCTTAGGATTTGCCTTGCGAAGTGTCTTAGTGGGATTTCTTCTGTGGGCAGAGAGCAAGTATCTGCCCCACAGGTCCGGAGGCCAGTTCGCCGGTTACGACTTCGCCTTTTTCTGGATGATGGGCGGCATAACGGCAGCGCCACTGTTTGGCTCGAAAATCAGTGTCTTTTCAAGGAAATGCTTTTTCACGAAGAACAGATGGCCAAGAAATACGCCCAACTGGTTCAGCAGATTACTGACCCCCAGATTCAACAAATGCTGAAGGGTATGGAGCAAGCAACCCGCAACCACTACAATACACTCTCGCAGAAAATGGGGAACCTGGGTATAGTCTGAGGAGGGAAAGAAGATGACCACCCTTGATCAGCTTCAAGACGCTCTAGCGGCAGAAATGGTGTTACAATCGATGTACAACCATCAAATGGTACATGTCACGCTCCCAGACGTAAGACAGCTATTTACACAGTTACGGGACGCGAAGATGCAGCATATCACCCAACTGCAGCAGCAGATACAACAGCTCATGCGATAAGGACAGGGCCAACAAGTCTTTAGCGGCATTTTTCAGCGTCACCGTTCGAAGCGACGAATTGTACTAGCCCTAATAGATCGCTTCGTTGGCGAGGCCAACGATATTGTCGTATGCAACGCTTTCTGCAGATAATATTTGGCTGTTGGTGTCCTGCTCGGGGTCTTGGACCAACTATACTTCACTCGGAGCTCAGCCCGATGGTCCAGCATTGCCTTGCTTTTCTCGACCCTTTTCGCCATAATGCCTTCCATGTCAATCTCGGGATCAGGCTCCAGGAAGAACGCGGGCTTTTGGCCCAAAGTCGCCCAAGCCTCTATCGGAAAGAGAATATCAGGGGGAATACCAGCCCCACAAGACCCAGCCAGAGGGCATAGACGGGAAGAAGCCTTGTCTGCCATTTCTCCAAGAGAGAGAAGGGGATTTCGGCTCTGAAGAACCTTACGAAGAGCACGGCCATCCCAGTAAGATTGACAAAAACGAGCACGTTCTCTCCCAGGGCGGCCAACTTGTTTGGACTGACACCGTAGG
>DAIQRD010000039.1:0-18313 GCA_036786445.1 Bacillota bacterium | reverse complement strand
GTGTATACCTATTTTGCCAATCCCTTTGGTGCGCCCCAGAAGCGAGAGAAGCATGAAGGGTTAGCCCGTTACTACCTGGAAACCATGATGAACCAAGGTGTCAAGGTAGGACAGCTCCGGACTCAGCTAGGGATTAAGGGTTTCGAGGTGGCTGGTCCCGAACTGGCAGCCAAGACCCTTTTGGGGATTATCCGGGGTTATCTGGAATAGAGGTAGGCCCTTATTGAAGCATGGTGCTGCTTGGTCCCGGGGTTTGCTTCCGGGGCTTGCCTAATCTTAAGCTTTGGAGGCGGAGTCGAGTTGGTGCCTTTCTGGAGAAGAGACAAAGAGTTCTACGGTACTTTACTTAGGATTACCATCCCCATAGCCCTGCAAAATCTGATCTCAGCATCGCTAAACATGGTGGATACTGTCATGATTGGCCAATTAGGCGAAAGTGCGATAGCAGCAGTGGGCCTAGCCAATGAGCTGTTTTTCCTGCTGAACTTTTTTCTCTTTGGTATTTGCAGTGGGACAGGCATCTTTGTGGCCCAGTTTTGGGGTAAAGGCGATATCAAGAATATTCGCCGGGTCTTGGGCCTCAGCCTATTTTGCGGCTTGGGGGTCGCTGGCATATTCTCCTTTATAGCCATGGGGTTGCCTGGACAGGCTTTAGGGGTATATACAAAAGACTTGGCCGTGATTGAGTTGGGTAGTAGCTATCTTATCATTGTCGGCCTAAGTTACACCATGACCGCGGTGACCTATGCCTATTCCTTTGCCCTGCGCAACACCGCTCAGCCCAAAATCCCCATGTTGTTGAGTGCCATTGCTGTCCTTACCAATGCAGTCTTCAACTACATACTTATTTTCGGTAAGTTAGGTTTTCCAGCAATGGGCGTTAGGGGTGCAGCCATAGCAACCGTGATCGCCCGGGCCCTAGAGCTTATTCTAGTGCTCTTGGTGGTGTACAGATATGATCTTCCCGCCGCCGCTCGGCTAAGAGACATGGTGGATATCTCCGCCAGCTTTGCTAGAAGGTTTTTTCACACTACTTTACCTGTCATATTCAGTGAGGGTCTCTGGGCATTGGGGGTCACTGCTTATTCCGTGATCTACGCCCGGATGGGTACCGGTGTCGTGGCTGCAGTGAATATCGCTAGCACAGTAGAGAAAATGGCTATGGTTTTCTTCATCGGGATGAGCCATGCGTGTGCTTTCATGGTGGGCAACGCCATAGGTGCCGGGGACGAAGACAAGGCGGTCACCTATGCAAAGAAGCTAGCGGTGGTGGGACCGGCTACTGCCGTATTGGGAGGGCTGGTTGTCATCTGCTTTTCCGGCCGGATTTTGTCTTTGTTTCGCGTATCCGATGTCGTGCATGCTGATGCCCAGAGCGTTTTGATAGCGGCTGCTCTGGTTATGCCGGTGAGAACCTTTAATTGGATCAACATAGTAGGTGTGTTGCGGGGGGGAGGAGATACCCGATTTGGTCTTAAGATCGATGCTTCTGCAGTGTGGTGCATCGGTGTGCCCATAGGTTACGTTTCCGGTTTACTCCTGCGTTTACCTATCGCTTTTGTTTATCCAATTGTTATCTTCTCTGAGCAGCTCTTCAAAGGCGTGTTGGGGGTCAAGCGTTTGATCAGCCGCAAATGGATTAATAACCTTTCGGAAATCTCCTAACAAGCATTTTGCATACCTCAGTGTATGGCAGCCACAGCCTGGCAGATGGGCACAGTGGCTGTTTTTTTATGCCTAAACGCAAGTGACGGCACAGATCAGCATTTTCGAAGTACGACATCATTGCGTGTTCGATCGCATAAAGGTGGGAAAAAGCAAAAGACACCGCTCAAGTGTACAGTTAAGGAGGAATGAGACAGGAGTAGGAGAACTAATTATATGGGGAAAGATTAGATAAATATGACGGTCTGGCCGGGAGGTGGTGGGGGGAAAGGTTATGTATAGTGCTCAGGGAGAGGTTTATCACATTTCGCATAGGGAGGGCCTGTTAAATTGAGAATCCGTTTGCGAGGTAAGTTGCTGGTATTGTGTTTAGTAGCAGCCATGTTGACATCCCTAGCCGGGGTGGCTCTAGCTAAGGAAAAAGTTACGTTTTGGACTAGCCATAGCGGACATCCGGATCGGGACGCTCTAGAACTCATCGCTGCCCAATTCACTGAAAGCCAGGATAAGTACGAGGTTGAGGTCACCATAGTGCCAGGTAGCGAAACCGATGTGGCCAAATTGATGACTGCTGTGGCAGCTGGCACTGGACCCGACGTTTATCTGGTGGACAGATTTACTACTGCTCAGAGAGCTGTAGCTGGTGCACTAACAGATCTGACCCCCTTCATTGAGCGGGCAGGCTGGAAGCCTCAGGACGACTTCTTGCCCTTCGCCATCGAGGAATCCACTTGGGCTGGGAAGATCTACTCACTACCTTTCGATACAGATACCCGCGCTCTGTATTACCGCAAGGCTGACTTTGTTGAAGCGGGACTTGATCCAGAAGCACCACCAGCAACTATTGACGAGCTCAATCAGGTGATCACCAAGCTGACTAAGCGCATCTCCGAACGGCGCTTTGATCGGCTCGGGCTAATCCCCTGGATGGGACAGGGCTGGCACTATACCTGGGGTTGGGCCTTTGGTGGCGAGTTCTATGATGACGCCAATCGGCAGCTGACCTGTAACGATCCAGCCATTGTTGAGTCCTTTGCTTGGCAGCAGGAGATCGCTGAGCAGTATGGCATTGCCGCCATCCAGGGCTTTGCTAGTGCTTTCGGTTCCGAAGCTCAAGATCCGTTTATTGCTGGCAAGATTAGCATGATCATCGATGGCGACTGGAAGATAGCCGGACTTAAGCGGTTTGGCCCTGATGTGGAATATGGTATTGGCAATATCCCAGTTAAGCCCGGTGTTGGCCCCACGACTTGGGCTGGCGGCTGGGCATTGGCTGTTCCTAGGGGTGCCAAGAACGCTGACGGCGGCTTTGAATTCGCTCGCTTTGCCTCAGGTCCTGTAGGGCAGGAGATTTACACGAGAGATACGTCTCATCTACCCACCCTCAAGGCCTTGGTGGAAAGAGCCGACCTATTTGCGGATGACGGGCACGATGTATTCCTGGCGGGCCTACCATTTGCTCGATCCCGGCCAGCTCTGCCTGTGGGAGCTCTGCTGTGGGATGAGCTTACTGCCGCTAGAGATTATGTGATCAACGGCGATAAGACACCACAGAAGGCCCTAGATGATGTTGTCGAGAGAGTACAGCCTGAACTAGAGAAAAACTTCTAGACATGGCAACAGGCGTGGTGGGGGAAGAATTTCTCCCACCACGCTTCGATGCGTTGAGGGCGAGATTCCATTCCAGTGGCAACATCTCTATGGTTAGGGGGTAACCTGAATTGGGCGAGAGTAAACAGGAAAGGCGCATTACCCTTATGGGTTTGGCTTTTGCAGCGCCGTGGATAATCGGCTTTGTGCTCTTTGTTGCCTATCCGGTAATTGCCTCTCTGTATTATAGTTTCACGGAGTTTACTGGCCTGGATGTCACGGCTTTTGTTGGCTTTGACAATTACGTTCACATGATCACCAAAGACGAGCTCTTTCGGAAATCCTTGTTCAATACATTGTACTACCTGTCCCTGGCTGTACCATTAGGTCTGGTTGTGGCTCTCTCATTGGCGATGCTACTCAACCTCAAGATTAGGGAAGTGTCTATATATCGGACTTGTGTTTACATTCCTAATATCATACCGGCCTTTGCCTCCTCCTTCATCTGGTTGTGGCTATTAAACCCAGAGTATGGGCTGGTAAACCTAGTGCTAGAGCAGTTTGGGATCTGGGGTCCTGGCTGGGTTAGTGATCCCCGTTGGTCGAAACTCTCAATCGTGTTGATGGCCCAATGGGGAGCAGGGGGGTCGGCCATGATCTTCCTAGCGTCTCTACAAGATGTGCCCAGGAGTCTCTATGAAGTTGCCGAGTTAGACGGAGCTAGCTCCTGGACCAAGTTCCGCTACATAACCCTGCCCATGATATCGCCGGTGATTCTTTTCCATGTGATTATGGCCCTGTTTGGGGCGTTCCAGGTTTTCACTCCGGCATATATTATGACCAGTGGTGGACCAGCAAACTCTACTCTCTTCTATGTGCTGTATCTCTATCGCAATGCCTTTAACTACGGGAAAATGGGCTACGCCTCGGCCATGGCATGGCTGCTCTTTATTCTAGCTCTAATCACCACACTGATTGTGATGAAGACCTCGGCGCGGTTTGTCTATTACCAAGGAGAGGAGAGGTAGAAGATGGCAGGAGGGTACAGATCTAAGCACAGGATAGAATTGCGTTCCCAGATATTGGGGCGTATCTTGCTCATAGCTATGAGTATTATCTTTCTAGTTCCCATAGCGTGGATGATAAGTACATCTCTTAAGGAAGCAAAACAGGTAATGGCTTATCCACCCATCTGGATCCCATGGCCTCCCGCTTGGGAGAACTACAAGATCGCCGTCAATGCCATTCCTTTCCTGTTGTACTTGAAGAATACTTTGATCATCTGTGTTTCTACCATTTTCGGTACACTCATATCTAGTACGTTAGTAGCCTATAGCTTGGCTAAAATCCCTTGGAAGGGTCGTAACGCGTTATTGATCTTGATCCTAAGCACCATGATGTTACCTTTCCCCGTGACCATGATCCCGCTTTTCGTTACTTTTGGTAGATTGGGATGGATCAATACCTTCAAACCACTAATCATACCATCCTTCTTGGGAAGTGCTTTTTACATTTTCCTTTTGCGCCAGTTCTTCATGACTATCCCAGGAGAGCTCTCTGACGCGGCTAGGATAGACGGTGCTTCTGAGTTGGGGATTTTCGGGCGAATAATCCTACCCCTTTCCAAGCCAGTAATGGCTGTCATAGCGTTGTTTCAATTCCTCGGCAGCTGGAATGATTTTCTCGGGCCTTTGATCTACTTGCACTCCGACAAGAAATATACACTGGCCATCGGTCTGCAGATGTATAGAACCACCAACTATGTCCAATGGGAGCTGCTCATGGCAGCATCCACCCTGGTGGTACTCCCCATCTTGGTGCTGTTCTTCTTTGCTCAAAAGACCTTCATCGAGGGTATCGCCATTACAGGTATCAAAGGTTAGTGTAGCTATATAGATACTGGGGTTCCGTGGGAGCGGGACCCTTTTTTGCTGTTGGCAGGCATAAGCAAAAGGCTTTCCACCGCTGTGGGAGAATCTTTATGTATGCGTTTACACGCTACCGGAATTCGTTTTGGGGTCCGGGTTCTGTAAGACGATGGTGGAATCGACAGGAGGATGGGATTGAATCGCAATGTCTGGATGTGTTCATTAACCGCCGGTCTATTTGCCTTGACTATCAACATTGGTATGTTTGTGATACCCACTTTTGGTACCAGTGTGTTAGGACTAGCAGATGCCCAGGTGGGGATTCTGGTTGCTGCTCCAGGAATTCTGGCCATGCTGCTCATGATTCCCTCTGCGCCCTTATCCAATCGTTTTGGGCGCCGCAATGTGATTATCTTCAGTGCTGTAGCTAACGTTGTGGCAGCAGTTTTGTACCTCAGGGCTACTTCCTTCCAACAGCTCTTGTCTGCCCAGATCGTATTCGGCATAGCCAATGCTTTCTTTTGGCCTTCGAACCTTACCTATCTTTGTGAAGTCGCTGGTCCCCAGTGGATCCAGCAAGCTCAGGCCGCCAACACCGCAGCCCAGGGGGTGGGGCTGGTACTAGGCCCGATCCTAGCCGGTACCTTGATTCATTGGTCAGGCTACCCGGGAGCACTGTGGGCGTGGCTGGCCATTGCCATGGCTAATCTGGCCTTATCAGCTTTGCTAGAGCCCTTACCAACCCAGACATCTATAGAACGGTTGGGAGTAGCCATTGTGCGATCTCTACGGGGGATCCCTGCCATGGGCAAGAATCCACGACTGGTAGTGGCCATGGCCGGTCAATTCCTGTCGGCTGCCTTTGTCACCTCCATTGGAGGAGCTTTTTTCATTCTGTTTGTCCAAGATGCGGGGTACACCGCGACTCTTGCCAGCCTTTTGCTGTCTTTACGGGAGTTATTTGGCACCCTGTCCCGAGCGCTGTATGCGCAGATTAGGCGGTACATGAGTAACTTGCTCATCTTAGGCTTCGTGCCACTTATTGCCGGAGGTGCATTGCTCCTGGGTTTTTGCTATCCGACCCTACCCGTGCTCTTGCTGGTGGTGGTGGTAGCGGGCTTTGCTTTGGGTCTCACGGCGCCGGCGGGTAATACCGAGGCCAGCGAAAATGCAACTCCCACAAACCTAACTGAGACCATAGCATTGGTTGTGGCCATGTTTCAAGTGGGTACTGTGGTGTTTCCCTCTATGACAGGCTTGCTCATAAGCAGCGCTGGACGGACACAGGGCCTCGTGGCAGCTACTGGCTTGGTAATGCTCCTGTCCATCTGGCCCCTTAGCTTAGCATTGCGTGAAAGTAAGAAACCTAGCTTTACCGAGACGGAGGTGGGTTGTGGCACCAGTGCTCATACTGATTAACCCAGATCCGGTGAGAGATGGGTGGCTGGGCATGGCATCTTGCTGGAAAATATGTGACATAGTCCTGGAGAGAGGCAGGTATCATAATGAACAAGGTATCCTTAACATGGATAGCTAATCTTAGTCTCGTGCTTATTGGTGTGGTCGGCAACGTAATGGGCCCCGTGATGCCGGAAGTCATCAGAGAATATGGTCTATCTTTGACGACAGCTGGGATGGTATTCACTGCCCAGGGTCTAGGTCGGATTGTGGCGGTCTTCTCTACCAGTAGCTGGTCTGATCGGGTGGGGCGGAAACCAGTCTTGCGTTTAGGTGGAATTCTCATGATGATTGGTGCCATTGGCTATGGTCTGAGTCCGGCGTGGGTAGGCCATATCTTAAGTGCGATTATTATAGGTGCCGGATCAGGTATGCTAGATGGGGCCTCTAATGCTTTGGTCTCTGATCTGCATACAGAGAAAAGGGGTCTTGCCTTAAATCGGTTGCATGTCTTCTTTGGCTTAGGCTCCCTGCTGGGTCCTCTAGTGGCTGCTCTTTTCCTGGGAGTGATGCAATCTTGGAGGTTGCTCTTTGCAGCTGTGGCCGCGATGGCAGGAGCCCATGCTATCTTTGCCTCCAGCCAAGTTTATCCTGAGGTCACTGGTCAAAAAGGTGAAGGTCAACAGCAGCTGAAGGCGGTGAGGAAGGCTGTCTTAACTTCTCCCCAGTTCTGGATGCTCAGTGGCATCATGTTCACATACAGTGGCATGGGAGGCATCATCGTCGGGTGGATAAACACGTATTTGTCCAATGAACTGACTGCCAGTGTGCTGGCAGCCTCCTCAGTATTGGCTCTGTATAATGTTGGCCTGACTTTAGGGCGGATGGTCTGGGGAGGGGTTTCTGAACGGGTGGGCTATCCTAAAACTCTCATCATGTGTTCCTTAGGTGGTCTTGTGTTCGTTACCTCTGCAGTTGTGGCGCGGCAGTTCTGGTGGATTGCCGGTTCCTTTTGGTTGACAGGTTTCTTTGTGGCAGGGTTGTTTCCTACTGCGGTTGCCTATGGTACTGGTCTTTTCTCCGAACTAACGGGGACAGTCACCGGTTATATGATTACCATCGCATCTTTAGGTGGTATGCTCTTGCCCTTGTTGGTGGGGGCGTTATCTGATGCTGTGGGTCTAGGTATCGGCATGCTGGCAGCGCCTTTCTTTGGCATCATACAACTGACTCTGGCCGCTACTTTGCAGAGGCAGCAATCATCTACTGATACATCTACCAGAGTAGGAGCTTAAGGGGACAAAAATGGAGAGATGGGGCATCAGCTATTACCCGCATCTCTCCACTATCTACGGTACAGGTCCTACCAGCGGCGGTGGCGGATGAGGCCAGAAAAGGGGACGATCTCTACTCCTTTTTTCTCGAACTCATCCAGGATAATATTCATACCAATGGAGTCGCTGGCCATATGACCGGCAATGACTATATTGAGATGATGCTTCTTGGCTTCTTCTAACTTTTCATCGGATATATGCATCTCTACCACTGTGCCCACCCCGGCCTTGACTAATTCCTCGATATCAGCTTTAGGGCCGCCGGTACCCCCAGTCATGGAAACTGCAATCTTGCCACACCGGGTTTCCTCTTTCCCTGCTAGGATATTGGGACCGGTCCCTCGCTTAGCCGCTTCCTTGTATTCAGGGATCTCCTTGAGCACTTTAACGAGATCCTCTAGGGTATCGGGATTGGCGGAATCCACATGGCGCTGTACAAGTTTCTGGACGTTGTTATCTGCCGGGGTGTGCATACACATGAGCGGCATATCCAACAGGCGGGCGGCATCGATTACCCGATAGTGGTTGGAGGGCATAGTTCGCCGTTTCACCTCATCGACTCTGTCCTGAAGAATGCCTTCTGCTACATTGATTGGTACACCTAGGGCATGCATCATGTCAGCTTGCATATACATGACCTCGGAAAATCGAACAGACCCCAGACCGGTGGGGTGATGGGAAATCACTAGATCGATGGAGTTGCCGTTGCGGCGGAGCTGATCAGCTAGCATGAGGTCTGCCACATCCACATCTACACCGGTGATGAGTCTTTTGACCTCTAGCTCCGGTTCTCCGTAAGAGATCCGAGTATCGGCGTAGGGATTGGTCAGCTTAGCCAGATCGAATTCCTCTTTGGCTTCTGCATCTAGTTTCTCATACTCTGCTTTGGTTTTCTGCAGAATCTTCTCAACGGCCACTTTACCTCTGGGATCGGCCTCCATGCCCAGGGTAATGGCTAACTCATATAGCTCTCTTAGATACACAATTAGGACTCCTTTCACAAAGGTAAATGTAACCATTCTATACACAAAGAATTCCACTATGTCTTGCCGGTTCCTGCTTGGTCTGCTTGTCAACAAGCCCCACCAAGCTCCCCAATGATGGGCGAAGTCGCCAGCCTCGTGGTTATTGTGCCTGATCTATTGTGCTCGGTCCAGGGGTTTCCAGTCATGAAGAAAGGAAGGCATGGGGAGTTGGCGAATTCCATTTGTAGATAATGAAGATACGGGTATCTATGGAGCCGAAGCGGAGGGGAGATTGTCTTGACACCAAAAGAACGAGCAGTCGCGGCGTTAAGCGTGAACATACCGGATAGGGTACCCACCTTTGAGCTGGAGTTTCAACTGACCGAGGAGCTTTTGGGCAGAGATTATCTGACACAAGCAACTCTAGACAGTGCACCGCCCAGTGCAAGGGAACGGCTCTTGAAGGAGAATGCTGAGCTCTTCATCGAGGTGGCCGAGATTCTGGATTACTCCATTATCCCCCTGCAGTCCATCGGTGATCTAGATGCGTTGATCACCATGGCCCGACACATGCGTAGTCTTGTCGGTGATAGGTACATGATCTGGGCCCACGCAGACGGTACTTTCGCCATACCAGATGGAGAGCATATGATGGAGTTTGCTTTTTGGCTGGCCGACAAACCAGCTGAGGTCCATGCCCTGGCACAAGCAAGGGTGGATACGCAAATAGAGCGAGCTCGTCGTCTCTTTGATGCTGGGGTGGACTGTTTTATCCTTTGCGCGGACTATTGCTTTAACCAGGGGCCCTTCATGTCTCCCACCATGTTTCGGGAGTATGTCACTCCCTATCTGGCTGACAACATCGGTAGGCTTAAGGAGATGGGTGCCTGGGTGATCAAGCACACCGATGGCGATATGATGCCCATCATTGACCAGATCATGGAGTGTGAGCCCCATGGGCTGCATTCCCTCGATCCCATGGCTGGGGTCGATATTGCCAAGATCAAGCGGCTGTATGGTGATAGGGTATGCTTGCTTGGCAATGTCAACTGTGCTTTGCTGCAGACAGGCACTCCCGAGGAAATGGATGCCAGTGCCAATTACTGTCTAGATCATGGCAAGCCCGGTGGCGGGTACATCTTCTCCACCAGTAATTGTGCCTTTAAGGGGCTGCCTTTGGAAAACTACTTGCGGGTGCATCGTATTTGGCAAGAGCGGCGAGATTACTAGCAAAACTCCTCCCGCAGCCGTTGTGTTGTATATCTTTCGGCAATCAGCGGGAATCATCCTGCCACAGGAAGGGTATGGGGTGGCTGCTAGAGGGCAAGACTAGGAAGTTGTAGAAATGCATGCAGAAGCGGGCGCTGGGATTGACATAGTGTCCCCAAAAGAGGTATCCTTATACATGGTGAAAGTTTTGTTTTGGCGAGGTTCGTGGGGGGACGGGCTCATTTTGCGCGTCTTTCTCACTCAGGTCTATACTATTATCTAAGGAGTGATACATGTAATGGCCAAGGTCAAGATGACAATTGATGGCAATACAGCGGCAGCCCACATCGCCTATGCGTTGAGTGATGTAGCGGCAATCTACCCTATTACGCCATCATCTACCATGGGTGAAATTGCTGATGAATGGGCTGCCCATGGTCGCAAGAACATCTTCGGCGACACTCTCAAAGTTGTGGAGATGCAGTCAGAGGCGGGCGCTGCCGGTGCCGTTCACGGTTCTCTGGCGGCAGGAGCGTTGACGACTACATTTACGGCGTCCCAGGGTCTTTTACTGATGATTCCCAACATGTACAAGATCGCAGGAGAGCTATTGCCTACGGTTTTTCATGTAAGTGCTCGGGCACTAGCTGCCCATGCGCTTTCCATTTTTGGCGATCATTCGGACGTCACGGCCTGCAGACAGACCGGATATGCCCTCTTGGCATCCAACTCTGTCCAGGAAGTTATGGATTTAGCTCTAGTGGCACATCTTGCATCACTGAAGGCAAGGGTACCTTTCCTACACTTCTTTGATGGATTCCGAACCTCCCATGAGATTCAGAAGGTCGAGATGATCGACTATGAGGACATCGCCAAGTTGGTAGACCATGATGCCATCAAGGAATTCCGCCAGCGGGCACTAAATCCTGAGCGCCCCGTCCAGCGAGGCACTGCCCAGAACCCAGATATCTACTTCCAGGGTAGAGAGGCAGCCAATTCTTACTATCTGGCTACACCCCAGATTGTGCTGGATGTCATGGCTCAGGTAGCGGCCCTTACCGGTCGTTCCTATCAGCTCTTCGATTATGTAGGACACCCCGAGGCTGAGCGGGTAATTATAGCCATGGGATCTAGCTGCGAGGCTATCGAAGAGACTGTGGATTACCTAATGGCCAGGGGAGAAAAGGTGGGTGTTCTCAAGGTACGGCTGTACCGTCCTTTCTCTGCAGAACACTTCCTAGCTGCCTTACCGAATACTGTCAAGAAGATTGCTGTGCTCGATCGCACTAAAGAACCTGGTTCTTTGGGCGAACCCCTATACCAGGATGTGTGCACAGCCTTTACGCAGAAAGATAGTCGCCCTGTTATCGTCGGTGGCCGCTATGGGTTAGGCTCCAAGGAATTTGACCCTTCCATGGTCAAGGCCGTTTTCGATAACCTAGCACAAGCCACACCGAAGAACCACTTCACCGTTGGAATTAACGATGATGTAACTAACACTTCTCTAGAAGTCACAGAGAAGATCGATGCGGCTCCTGAGGGATTGATCAGAGCCAAGTTCTTTGGGCTTGGTTCCGATGGTACCGTGGGTGCCAACAAGAACTCCATCAAAATCATCGGGGATCATACTGACATGTATGCTCAGGGCTACTTCCAGTATGACTCCAAGAAATCCGGTGGTGTGACTATTTCCCACTTAAGGTTTGGGAAATCACCGATTAAGTCCACGTACCTGGTTGACCAAGCAGACTTCATCGCCTGCCATAATCCTTCCTACGTATCTCGCTTTGATCTATTGGATGGGATCAAAAAGGGTGGCGTGTTCTTGCTCAACTCGCCGTGGACCTTAGAAGAGATGGAAACCCATCTGCCAGCGAGTCTGAAGCGGGGAATCGCCCAAAATAAGCTGCGTTTCTATAATATCGACGCAGTGCACATTGCCAGTGAGATTGGCTTGGGCGGCCGGATCAACACGGTCCTGCAGGCAGCGTTCTTTAAGATCGCCAATGTGCTGCCCTATGAGAAAGCTGAGCAGTACATGAAGGAAGCCATCCGCAACAGCTATGGTCGCAGAGGCGAGAAAGTCGTCAACATGAACTTTGCCGCTGTGGATCGTGGCTCCAAGGAACTTGTGGAGATCAAATACCCGGCAACATGGGCCGAGGCAGTAGATGAAGCTGCTGCGGCAGCGGAGCTAGTGCCCGATTATGTGCGGGATGTGGTAAATCCCGTTAACGCCCTCAAGGGTGATCAGTTGCCTGTGAGTACCTTCAGTGTTGATGGCACTGTCCCTGTGGGCACCACCAAATATGAGAAGCGGGGCATCGCTGTTAGTGTTCCCAAGTGGATCCCGGAGAACTGCATTCAGTGTAACCAGTGCTCTTTTGTTTGTCCCCATGCCGTTATTCGGCCATATGTGGCGAAAGAGGAGGATCTGGCCGATGCTCCAGAATCCTTTAAGACCCGCAAGGCTGTTGGCAGGGCTCTAGAAGGGTTGCAGTATGCCGTTCAGATATCACCCTTGGACTGCACAGGTTGCGGTGTTTGCGCCGTTACTTGCCCAGCCAAGGAGAAGGCACTGGTTATGACGCCGCTAGAGGAAATCGTCGACGTAGAGGTGGAGAAGTACGCCTTCGCCGACAGCTTGCCATATAGGGAAGTTGACCTCAATCCGGAGACGGTCAAGGGTAGCCAGTTCCGCCGACCATTACTGGAGTTCTCAGGCGCCTGTGCTGGTTGTGGCGAAACACCCTATGCTAGACTAGTAACTCAGCTATTTGGGGACCGCATGATTGTTGCTAACGCCACTGGCTGCTCCTCCATCTGGGGCGGTAGTTCACCGGTTTGCCCCTATACGACCAACCATGAGGGGCGAGGACCTGCTTGGGCTAATTCCCTCTTTGAGGACAATGCCGAGTTTGGTTTCGGTATGGCACTGGCTGTGAAGCAGAAGCGGGCAAGAGTGCAGAATGCAGCCCAGGCTCTCATGGATGCTACCATCTCTGCCGAGCTAAAGGCGGCCCTTCAGGGCTGGCTAGATAATATGGATGATGGAGCGAAGTCCCGGGAATTCGGGGATCAGATCATGGCTCTCTTACCGGCTGAGCTGGCCAAGGCAACGGGAGAGGTCAAGGAGAGGCTCAGTGAGATCGCCGGGTTTGGCGATTATCTGACGAAGAAATCGGTATGGATCTTTGGTGGCGACGGTTGGGCTTATGATATCGGCTATGGTGGTCTAGACCATGTGCTGGCCTCTGGCGAGGATGTCAACGTCCTGGTCTTCGATACCGAAGTATATTCCAATACCGGTGGTCAGTCTTCTAAGGCCACACCGACTGCAGCAGTTGCTAAATTCGCTGCTTCAGGCAAGAAGATCCGCAAGAAGGATCTGGGCATGATGGCCATGTCCTATGGCTATGTGTATGTAGCTACAGTGGGCATGAGTGCCAACATGAACCAGTTAGTGAAGGCTCTAACCGAGGCCGAGCGTTACAACGGTCCTTCCTTAGTGATCGCTTACTCTCCGTGTATCAACCATGGCATTAACATGACCAATAGCCAGACTAGTATCAAGCAAGCGGTGGAAACCGGTTATTGGCCACTATATCGCTACAATCCAGAGCTGACCACCGAGGGCAAGAATCCCTTTGTGTTGGATTCCAAGGAGCCCAACGGGAAGTTCCGAGAGTACCTCTTGGGACAGGTGCGGTATTCTAGCCTCCAGCGGCAGTTCCCAGAAGTCGCCGAAGAGCTGTATACCCAGGCGGAAGCTGAAGCTATGGCTCGTTACGCCCACTATCGTCGACTAGCTGAAATGGATATGAGTAAGTAGTAGAAATAAAGACACTACAAAGGCTGGCGGGATGTATTTCCTACCAGCCTTTCTTATTTTTTGAACACCCTGGGGTCTGCCCTTGCCGGGGGAGGGAGCTCCGAGCTCCTTGGACTGTCACCTGGGTGGACAGGGATTTCAGTAGCTGGGGGTGGCGGATATTACGGGAGTGAGTGGGGCCAATTGCCGGAGCCCACTTCACTGGCAGCTTTCCAGCTCTCCTCTCGAATGAGTTCCAGGATTTCGGCTTTTAATCTCATAAAGAGGGGTGAAGTCTTCACCGAGAATTCCCGAGGCCTCGGTATGGGGATTGAAATCTCTGCTTTAAGGCATCCGGGCCTTGCGGTCATCACATATACCCGATCCCCCATGAATATGGCCTCATCGATATCATGGGTGACAAACAGGATGGTCTTTTGCGATTTCCCCCAGACATTGAGCAAGAGCTCCTGCATAACAGTGCGAGTCTGGGCATCGAGCGCGCCAAAGGGCTCATCCATTAGGAGTACTTCCGGATCATTGGCTAGGGCCCGGGCTATGGCTACCCGCTGCTTCATGCCTCCCGATAGATTGCTGGGATACATGGCACCAAAACCATGGAGACCGATGAGTTGCAGGTAATGCCCTACGATCTCTTTTCGTTGTGCTTTGGGCATGCCTTTTAGCTGCAACCCGAAGGCGATGTTCTGTTCCACCGTTAGCCAGGGAAATAGGGTATATGCTTGAAATACCATGCCTCGATCGGAACCAGGTCCTTGGATGTGATGACTATTTATCGTGACATGACCCGAGGATGGTTCCGTAAGTCCGGCAATAATCTTGAGGATGGTGGATTTGCCACAACCGGAAGGTCCCAAGATTGTGACAAATTCGCCATCCTGCACATCGAAGGTGGTATCCTCTAGGGCTGTGATGGTTTGGCCCTTTTGCTCGAAAATCTTGGAAACATGATGTACCCGCAGTTTTGGTTCTTGGGTGAGCGCATATCCATCAATGGCTTGCAGATACTCTTTGGGCAAAGCGGTCATTACTCTGATCCCCCTTCCAACCAGGGGAACATCCTGGTATAGGCTGCTTTGAACAGTATATCAGTGAGTAAACCCAGAAGACCAATAATCAGAATGCCTACGATGATCCCTGCCGTTCTCAGGAACCTTTGGGATTCCATAATCATATAGCCAAGTCCTGAGCTAGCCGCAACTAACTCTGCCACCACTAGGTAGGTCCAGGCCCAGCCCAGGGTAATCCGCAGAGTATCCATGATGCCTGGTAGTGCTGCAGGCAAGATCACCTTGATGAAGGCGGCTTTTTGGGTGGCCCCTAGAGTATACGAAGTGTCAACTAGCTCCTTAGAGACATTCTTGGTTACATCCCTAACCATAAGCACTTGCTGGAAGAAGGTGCCGATGAAGATCACTGCGATTTTCTGTAGATCCCCGATACCGATCCAAAGGATGAGCAGGGGTATAAAGGCGGAGGCCGGCATATACCGGACAAAACCGACAACCGGCTCTACCAATCCCTCTGCTATCTTAAAGGAGCCCATCAATAGGCCTAAGGGTATCCCGACTAGTGACGCCAGAATAAAGCCGGCTGTAACCCGATAGACACTAGCAGCAATATCAGAAAATAGGGCTAGCTCTGTCAGCATGCTCCAGAACTGCACAACCACATCTGACGGTGACGGCAAGAAGAGCTGGGGGACATAGCCACCGTAGGTGAGTATACACCACAGCCCGAAGAGGGCTGTGAATGAGAAGAGACCTAGACATACATATAAGTAGGAGGGGATATCTTCTTTGAGTTTGAAATATTGCTTTGCTTGCATATTTACACCTCTGTAGACACGGGGACAGGGAACCCTTTTCGCAAGAGCTCCCCATCAGCGTATATTCCAGTCTGACCAAGGGCTACCTATTTGCCTATCTCCATGAGGAACTTGGGCTCTACAAGCTCTTTAACATCCTTCTTGTCCGGGATGATCTTTAGATCATAGTAGAAATTGGTGGAGTTCTGTAACGTCGCGTATAGGGGGCCAGGCTCAGTCTGTGTGCCAAAGAACGCTAGATTATCTTGGTAGTCCATGAGTTTCAAGCCTGCTAGAGTCTCCACAAATTCCTCGGAAGTAATGCCCATTCCTGCAGCCATGAGCAGATTGCTCTCTTCGGGATGCTCATGCCAGTATTCCATGGCATCTTTCATGGCATAGACAAAAGCTTGCACTGCTTCGGGATTTTTCTTGACGTAATCGGCATGGAAACTTAAGGAATCGGCGATGACCCCAGGGAACTCTTTTGTACTAGTTAGCACGTGACCAGCAGCCCCACTGCCTTTAGTGAGCCAAGGCTCCCAGGTCACTGCGGCATCTACACGGCCAGCCACGAAGGCGGCCCCGGCATCCCCAGCGGTCATGTTGACAGCTACAATGTCTTTCTCTGTCATGCCCACACTACTGAGCGCGGTTAGTAGCAGAAGATGGCTGGTAGATCCGCGCAAGAAGGCTACTTGCTTGCCTTTCAACTCAGGAATGGTCTGAATCCCCGGCTTCGCCAAGATGCCATCACCGCCAAAGGAGTCATCAAAGGCCCAAACGATTTTCAAGGGAATACCGGCAGCCGCGACTGTGACCTGGACATCTAGGGCTGTTGCCAAGGCATCCACTTTCTTGCCAGCAAAGGCCTGTTTTCTGGTACTTAGGTCCTGAGTAACTGATAGATCCACATCGAGCCCATATTGGGCAAAAAAGCCTTTGTCTTTAGCTAGATATAAGGGGGCATAGCCGCTCCAAGTCGGCAAGGAGATAACCATGGAGCTGTTTGCCGCTAGAGCGGGGCCACCTACACCAGCCAGACTCAGACCAAGCATTAGAGCTAACATACCAATCAAACAAAGCTTTCTCAATGAAAACCCCTCCTCAGATCTCTCGCTACCGCTTATATGAATGATTATACATCATCACCATATAACTATGCAAGTCCCGAAGAGGGGTTTTTTCACTTAATCTTGACGGTTTCCCTATAAGACCTTTTCCAGCCAGGCCAAATCTTCTTCACGCCCTACGGTTATGCGCAAGTGTTGGGGCAATCCGAAGAGCGTGGCATCCCGGACAATAATGCCTTCTGTCTCCAACTCCTTATATACATGAGCCGCTTCTTGGTGGGTATCAGCTAGGACGAAGTTGGTCTGGGAGGGGATGTATGATAGCCGGCTGCTTGTCAGAATATCATAGAGATATTGACGGTTAGCGGTGTTCAGATCACGCATCTTAGCTTGGTAGGCAGTATCATGCCAACTAGCTAAAGCGCCGGCTTGTGCCACGCGATTTACATTGAAGGGTGGTCTCACCCGATGTAATCCATCGATGATTGAGGTGTGACTGATGCCATAGCCTACTCGGGCAGCTGCGAGGCCATGGAGTTTAGAGAAGGTACGGATCACCAACAAGGCTTCCCTTTTGCCTAGATAATCCAAGGCTGAAGCATAGCCAGGGTCAGTTACGTAATCGATGTAAGCTTCGTCAACAACTAGTAGGATGTCATGGGGCAGCTGGTCTACAAGGTATGCTAGCTCCTCTTGGGTAACGATGGTCCCCGTGGGGTTGTTGGGGTTACAGACAAAAACCATCTTGGTCCTAGAGGTAACCATCTTGAGGATGCCATCAACATCGATACGGAAATCTTCCAGGGGTATCTGGATTGGTTTAGCCCCCATAGCTATAGTAGATGCTCCATATTGGCCAAAAGTGGGGCTGGGGATGATCACTTCATCATCGGGATCCAAAAATGCCAAGGCCACAAGCAGGATGAGTTCGTCGGCTCCGTTAGTCAAAATGATCTGGTGGGGTTGCACACCTAGGTCAGGGGCCAGGGCAGCCCGTAGGCAATCTGCGGTGGCATCTTGATAGAGGTGCATGGCAGCCAACTCTGCTTGCATGGCTTCTATAGCTCGGGGAGAAGGACCGTAAGGATTCTCGTTAAATGACAACTTTACTACCCGCTGTGTACCTAATCTATGTCGAATCTCTTCTATGGGCAGATCTGCTAGCTCCGGCTGGAAGGGACGTAAATCAGTGAGACTGGATCGCGTTAGTACCGTCACGGTGAATTCCCCCTGTCTAGCTTGAGGCGTTTTCCTGTAGGAAAGCTTGTCCCCAGCTATCTGCTTGCTGGATGGCCCGGATCACCATATCAGTTGTGACCGGGAAAGGCATGGCGGCCATATCTTCAACTGCCAAGGATAGGGAGGCAATGCGTTGCCAATCTGCATTGCTCAGTTCTGTGATACCTATTTGGGGGAGCGTGATCGGTAGACCTATCTGCTTGGCCAAGGTGAGGAATTCCTGGATCTCCTCACTGGGGCGGTTCTCCAATGCTAGCTGGGCGAGGATGCCAAAGCCTACGATCTCCCCATGGACCATCATATGTACTGCTTCCACGACGGTGAGGCCAGAAT
>DAIQRD010000038.1:0-18561 GCA_036786445.1 Bacillota bacterium | reverse complement strand
CAATTATCTCACCATTACAAAGGGGCCTCTAGGTGGGTTCACTTTGACGCTTACGTTACATTTGTATAACCTTCCGGGATACCGTGGTTGTATGCGGCGAACCGCTTGTACAACTTCGTTTCGTCCAGACTCCGGCTTAATCTCTTATTCCGCGACCAGAATCTAAAAGACCGCCCTTATGAGCGGCCTCTTGTGCAGAATAGACGTTCTATTCGTTCCAGCACTTCACAGGGCTTATGCAATAGCTGTTCCTGTTACAAGCGAACTGAAAAACTCGCTATGGTGTCACTGCCCTGAGCTGATCAAATGATACATACATTTTTGAGGAATGTGTCTTACCGGAATTTCTGGGAATCTCATCCCCAGATGATTTGCCAGAAGCTCAAGCCCGTGTTCTTCTGCCACGTGGTGATGCACCAAGATCACCGGCCAGTCCGAATCTATGGCCAAAGCCCCATCGCACCAATACGTAAACCCATCATCTGTGCAGAGTGCAGCATCTGCACCCATCTCTAGCATGAAGTGCCGTAGTGGTGTAATGGCACCTGTCCCGATGGCAAGGCGGCTAACTGTTCGGTCAAGATCTCCGATCACCTGGACAGCCTGCTGTCCCAATTTTTCAACCCGTCCGGCAACCCGTTCGGCCACATCTCGCACTGTCAATCCTGAAACATCCAAGATCCGATACCAGCCTTGACCGCCAATAGGTTGACCAAAACCAAGGGCTCTAGCCCAGCTATCAGGTATACCAATAGATTGAAATTGATCCCAAAGATCATGGCACCGAAGAATGGTGAGTTTATTTTCATCTAGAAACGCCCGCTTTATCCTTGCCGCTTCTAGATTCAGACTCTCGGGATCACTATCCCAATGGTCATAAAACGTAGGCTCATGGGTAATGAAAAGGTTACAGCCATGCCTCACCGCTTCTTCTAGTGCCCATGAGTAACTCATCCAGCCGACGGAGATGCCCTTCAACTGTTCATCAGGATTCCCGTATATGAACCGATCAACAGTCTTCTCACGGTTGATCCAGCCACCATCTAGGGTCCTGAGGTATTCTTCAATCTCCCTAATTCGCATGGTGAAATATCCCTCCGCTTATTGCAGTTCAGACGCATGCTCGAGAACCTTCTCCAACGCCCGAAGGATATCTTGAGTATCCTCTTGTGCCCCAAGCAAGGTATTCTGGGGAAACCATACAGCCTCTTGGCAAAGTCTTTCAACCACAGGTAAGTCCACATTGCTATAGGATATTTCAGTTCCTTGAGGCAGCCTGATCTCCTCAAATAGGGGTTGTTTGTATAATGGAACCGGGTACCCAATAGATGCAGGAATCCCCTCTGCCAACAACGCCTCAACTAGTCTGTCTCTAGTAAGACTAGTTGAGTTTCCAGTGAATCGAAACATGTAAAGATGATACACTCTTTCAGCTGCTCTTGGATCATCATCTCCGGTGGTAACAAAGCCTGGTAGCTGCGAAATTCCCATGTCCAGCACTTTTGCATTATCCATGCGCCGAACATTGTGCTCTCTTAACCGTTCCAGCTGGATGCTAAGCATAGCTGCTTGCATCTCAGTCATCCTGTGATTGGCGCACATAACATGGTGCGAGTACCATGGATATCCAGGTCTCTGCCCATAGGTGTGGCGAGAGTACGCTGCTGCAATCAGATCCTCATCATTGGTCAGGACAATACCACCATCACCGGATGTCATGTTTTTACTCGCCTGAAAACTGAATCCAGCCATGTCCCCGAAGGAGCCGAGTCCCTTTCCATCCCATTTGCCGCCATGAGCATGACATGCGTCCTCGATGATCTTCAGGTTATAACGCTTTGCCAGCTCCAAAAGCTCATCCATCTGGCATGGACATCCGGCAAAGTGAACCGGTGCGATGGCTTTAGTGCGAGGTGTAATCAGGCTTTCAGCTGATCTAACATCAATATTGAACGTCTCGGCGTCTACATCGGCAAACACTGGTATGGCTCCCACTGACAGGACTGCCGTTGCCGTGGCAACAAAAGTATAGGCGGGAATAATGACCTCATCTCCGGGGCCAATGCCCAACGTATACATACTGATCTCCAGAGATGCTGTGCCAGAATTGACTGCTAAGCCGTATTTGGCATCGTGATAATTCGCAAAGACCTCTTCAAACTCTTTCACCCAATGGCCCGCGTTTCTCCACCAGTTTCCACTCCGAATTACCTCATTGACAACTCTCTCTTCGCGTTCATCATGCTGAGGCCATACTGGAAATGGCTTCGTGCGAACCGGGGCTCCTCCTAAAATGGCTAGTTCAGACATGAATTACTCTCCTATCATTTCTAGATTAGATTAACCCTTCAACCCGCTCATGACTATTCCTTGCATGAATTGTCTCTGGAAGATGAGAAAAACGACTAGCACTGGTATCGACGCTGTAACAGACGCTGCCATCTGTAATGCATAGTCGGTACCATACTCCGATGCAAAGGAGGCTAGTCCCAACGGTATCGTCCTAAGCTCGGTTTTCGTGGTTACTATCAGAGGCCAGAGCAGATCATTCCAGCTCCCGAGGAAAGTAAAAATTGTCAGAGCCGAAAGGGCTGGTTTGGTTAATGGGATAATAATACTCCACCAGATACTAAGCTCTCCACACCCATCAATCCGTGCTGCATCGATGTAGTCATTGGGAACGGTTATAGTGAACTGGCGCATTAGGAAAACCCCAAACGCCGTGAGAGCTCCCGGAACAATTAGTCCAAGATACGAATCAAGCCAACCGAAATCTCTAACAATGAGGTACAACGGAATCATGATCACCTGAAAAGGAATCATCATCGTACTCAAGACCAACACGAAGGATACGTTCTTGCCTGGAAAATCGAATTTAGCAAAACCGTATCCCATCCATGAACTCAAGATTACAGTACTCAACGTTACAGTGCTGGCAACGATTGCACTGTTGATGTAATACTTATTAAATGGTGCATATCGAAAAGCTTCGATGTAATTGCTAAACTGGGGTGTCGCGGGAAACCAGCGAATAGGAATAAGGAAGATCTCCCTTTCCTCTTTTAGAGATGATAGAACCATCCATACAACTGGCAGCAAGATGATGGCGGCTCCTGCAATCAATAGCAAGTGGACCACGATGAGTCCAACGGTTTTTCGCCACGATTGGCCATGGTGAAACACCTGCGCATTTGTGTCCATGGTAGAAACCTCCATATCCCTAGTAAACATCTGTCTTAAACATTCTCATCTGTATGAGCGTCAATACAAGAATCATAAAGAACAAAAGGATAGCCATCGTACTAGCCCATCCCATTCTCAAATATTGAAAGGCATTTTCGTAAACCAGCAATGTTAAGACTCTAGTGGCGTTACCAGGCCCGCCTTCAGTCATTATATACTGCTCAGCGAACGCCTGAAAACTTGATATTAACGACATAACCATAACTAATAGGATAGTAGGTTTCAGTAGTGGTAAGGTTATGTTGACAAAAATGCGCCAAGGAGTAGCTCCATCGATTTTCGCCGCCTCCATGTACTCTAGTGGTATACCCTCCAAACCAGCCAAGTACAGCAGCGTATAATACCCCAGACCTTTCCATATGGCCATGACGATTAAAGCCAAAGGCGCAATGGTCTTATCAGTCAACCAATTGAGCGTAAATCCGAAACCATACCACAGGCTAACGTTGATAAGCCCCTGAGGGTGGTATAAGAGCTTAAAGACTATGGCTACAATGGCAACACTCATGATAAGGGGCAGGAAGTATGCGGCCAAAAGCCCTTGACGAAACAGGATTTTGCGGTTAAACAAACAGGCTACCCCTAGCGCCAATATCCACAATGGAATAGTACTACCGATTACATACTTGAAGGTTGCTATCAATGACTCAATAAGATCAGTATCGGAAAAGAGTTGGGCATAGTTCCTTAGCCCGACGAATTTTGGCGGAGTCAACAGGTTCCATTCATGCAGACTTACATAAAGCGCTTGAAACATCGGCCAGAAACGAAAAATACAGAAGAACACAAGGCCGGGCAACACGAATAGCAATCCCACATAATCTCTTTTGAAGTGTTTTTTTACATAAGTCAAGACCATGTTGTTCACCTATCCTAACTGTAAAGCCATGCCGCGCGAAGCCGACTCCGCGCGGTATGGCCTTTCATGCTGATCACTATCGGTTTAGCACTTTGTCCATTTCGACCTTTGCTTTGTCTAGTTCAGTTTGTACATCAGCATTGTTAAGCAAGACCTCATCTTGGGCCTTCATCATGATCTTGGCTATCTCGTTGATCCTGGGTGATTGGATATGGTACGTACCTTTTCCAAGTTCTTGCATCCAATAGGCAAAGTAAGGGAAGCTCTGTGCTTCCGGTGTCTCGAACCATCCTTTGACAGGCTGAAAGATGCCAAGCTTAATGAGTTCCTGTGGCTGAGAGTGTAAGTATTTGACCAATTCCCAGGACAGATCTGGATGCTGAGAGCTGGCGAATACAACTTTACCGAACCCATAAGTGATTGCACCAGTATCCACTTCGGCATCAGCCCAACGTGGATATGGAATGATCTTGTAATCCGCATCTGGATAATCTTGTTCGAGAATTGGAATGGCCCACGAGCCACCGTAGTCAATCATAGAAGCTTGATTGGTACCGAACAACTCGAGAGGATCGATTTTCACAGCCGGATCGCTAATCTTATACTTGTAAACATAGTCTTTTCGCATCTGCAAGCCCCGGATCGCTGCAGGACTATTGATATAAGACTCTGTTTGTTCTTCATTCAAGACAGAACTTCCCATCTGGTTGATCATCGACTGCCAGCCGACCGTTCCCCAGATGTTATACATAGTGAGTGGACAGTATCCCTGCCGTGAAATCCGTCCAATCTGCTGTCGAGTCAGTTTCTGACCAACAGTCGTTACGTCCGACCAAGTTCTCGGATAATTGGACTCGGGGTCTATTCCAGACTCTCTAAAGTGATCGCTGTTTATCCAAAAGCCATAAGCACTCAACTCAAACGGTATTCCGTAGGTCTTACCACGATATGAGTAACCATCAAGTGCCCCTGGTAGAAACGCCTCTTCAAGGTCGCTAAAGGACCCATATCCCAATGAGATAGGATCTACTGGGCGCAGGACACCGCTATCAGCTAAAGTAATGAAGTCAGATGAACTCGTATTAAGAACGTCCGGCCCGACTCCACCTACAACAGCTGTTAACACCTTTTCCATCAACTTTGGAGTATCTGGAGCAGTAACAATTTCGACTTTGACTCCAGGATGGTCGGCTTCAAATCTCTTAATCGCTTCGACATCAAGACTGTATTGACTAATTCCGCCTACATTCGGATCACCATGGCGCCAATACTTCAACACAATCTCATTTGCTGCGGCCGGAAGAGTTGCCAGGATTATTAGCAAGACTATACACACTAGGCTCAATCTCATTCGTTTCATAGGACCTTTACCTCCTTCAGTTGTGTAGAAAATGCAATCGACATGCCTGCTGATGTGGTCTGCAATTGTTGTCGTTATCAACCTCCCTTCTCGTGGAAAACATATACAAACATAGGCTGGGAACACCTACCGACTTCACTTAACGTTACAGCCTTCTATGCAATTCGCCCACTGCTCGCTGGCGGAAAATCTCCTCTTGATCTCCATTGTATCTCCTATACGCCATGATCAGAGCACCTAGAACTGGATGGCAATCACTATGGACAACCTTTGCCTGGGGGGCACCAGATTTGAGTACCTCACCAAACCGATCATGAAGTATTGAGCCGGCATGGGCAAAGACGCCCCCCAATAAGCCAACTGTAATGGGATCCTTGAGAGCATGCATCTGTTCCAGAACAGATAATGCATTCCTGGCCAGATCCTCTCCGGCTTCTTCCAGAAGCCTGTGACTGACCCCATCATCCTCATATGCTGCTCTTACTACATAGGGTGTGAAATCACCCGCCCGATCAGGCGACCAGCTTTGTCCATACACAATGTCCAATATGTGTCTAAGGTCGTCTACTGCGAAATACTGGCAGGCATATTCCACCAACCTAGTGTCAGGACCACGCCCGTCAAAGGCCTGGGTAGCAGCCTGTAAACCCCTCCTGCCAATATCATAGCCACTGCCTTCATCCCCCAAAAGATACCCCCAGCCACTGGCCCTAAACTCCTGGCCACTTGCATCTTCACCATAACCCATGGTACCAGTACCACTGATAATTATGGCGCCGGGCAGTTCCTCGATAACTGAGTGCAAGGCAATGGCCACATCCGGTACCGCCATCACTTTGGCCTGAGGAAACAGGTTATGCAGAAGGTGAATAATGGGCTTTTCTGACCCGGGCCAATCCACTCCAGCCATACCCCCACAGACAGAGACAACGCTGTCCCTGCTGTAGTTAGTCAAACTCCCATCGATGGCGGCTACCAGAGCGTTAGCTGCTTCCTCCCAAGGGATGGCTTGGTGGTTGGAAGGGCCGGATGTACCTACACCCATGATTTCCCCCTCAAGATTGCAGGCAACACATAATGTCTTGGTCCCACCACCATCGATGCCGAGAATCAGTGGCGTTTTCATCTGTAATACCTCCCGGCTCTCCTGCTTCAATATGTACCAAGGCTAGCTTCCAAACCGCTCTTGGATGGCAGCTATAGTAACCTTCGATAAATACTCCCCAGCTCCAGCTTGAAGAGGCAGTCTATCATAAATCCGGCAGGATCCGTAACCGGCATACCCCTTCTCCCTGATGTCCGCTGCCACCGGTATGTAACGCATAACGGCATTGGCGTTGCCTAGAGTCACCACCCGCCACCCAGGTAATGCCTCTTTGATGGTAAGCCCCAATTGGGTAAAAGTCTCCCCGGGGAAACCGATGAGGAGGGCTTGTCCCACTCGCAGCACCTGGACAATAGCAGTTTCTGTGCCAGAGGGTGCCTGCCGTTCCATCGCTTCCACCCATTCTTCTACCACTCGGGCGTAAGCTGGCTGAGCCTCTTTAGCCTCCGCGGCTGCTTGTCTCTCTTCTCGAATCCGGGCTTCATTAAGAGGCTGCAAAGGTAACCTCACCGCCAACTGAAAAGCATCTAGGGTGAGATCAATAAAGGAATGCGCACTCTCCATAGCTTTCAGTGATGCTGCAGCAATGCGATTGCCATAATCATCAATAGTCGCTTCTGTACCACTGCCCCAACTCTTCCTATTCAGCTCAGGGTCGATATCTCCGCAAAACCCATTGAGAAAAACCGCCTCATACCCCGCCTCACCCATTGATTTAACTACCCTGCCTGGATAGTCAGCGGAGATAGCATCGTTCCGACCTAGCGTCACCGGGTGGCAAGCATAATTAACCAGTACTAGTGGCACTAAACCTTCCCTATGAAAAACAAGCCCATATACTCCCCTATCTACTGGTCCTGCCCCATCAAAGACCCGATTCCATGCAATATCATCAACACTACCATTGAAGCTTGATAGCCCCGTCACCTCGACTAAGTGTCCCAGGGCTTCTCCCCCAGCATCAATGATCCTCTGGGTAAGATAATCGACATAGTCAGCATCGGGCTCTCCACAACCCCGCAACACACCAGTTGCAGGGCCCGAATGGGTGTGAATGGAAAGCAAAAGGGCATCCTCGGCCTGTAACCCGTACTTCTCTTGCCAAGCCCCTTTGATGTTATCTATCATAGTACTAGTCAACCCGATGAGATCGCAGTTGACAACCAGAAGAGTACGCAAGTTATCTCTAAGTGCTACAGCCCGCACATACAAAGGATCGAGAATCGCCCCCGATTGCCGTTGGAGGTAGTAGCCATATCCGCACAGTTCAACGCCGATCTTTGGAGTAATATCTACTCTGCTAAAACCGATACGCAATCCCATACCCCCTCTGCATAACGCCCGACCCAAGGCTCTCCTGACAACCATAAGCCCCATTGCTTAACTCGAACACCAAAGCCCTTCATCGGGTAGACATCATCCATTTAGCGTATCACAGAAATGTCTCTATCACATCACGGGTAACAGCGCCAATCTTCTTCGCCACATCCAAGGGTACGGATTGAGCAGTGGGTAACGTGATCACTCGACTTGAGACATCTTCCGCTACCGGGCAGTTAAAGGGGCCAGTTAGCTGGTGGAAAACCGGACTTGTATAGAGAGCACTGGGGTAAGCAACTGCAGCCGGCACCCGATTAGCCAATAGTGCATCGACTATCTTTTCTCTTTGAGCGGCTAGTTTTTTGGGCAAGAGAAAAGAATACACATGGAAAACACTCCATGCATAGGGCTTCTCCTTTGGCAACATTAAATTGAGATCTGATAGTTTCTCAGTGTAGATAGCAGCTATCTGTCTTCGTATGTCATTGAATTTATCTAGTTTCTTTAGCTGCACCAGACCGATGGCCGCCTGGAGAGCTGTTAGTCTATAGTTATAGCCGACCCGCCCGATTACTCCCCAGGATTTCTCTCCCTGATGGCGAATCTCCCGGCAGATGTTGGCCAGTTCTGGATCATCGGTGGTGATCATACCACCTTCTCCGGTAGTCATGTTCTTGGTCTCTTGAAAGCTGAAGCAAGTAGCTTGAGCGAGACTTCCCAGGCGAACCCCTTTGTACTTCGCCCCATGGCCTTGACAGGCATCTTCAATTAACACTAGGTCATGTTCATCTGCTAATTCCCGAATAGGATCTAGATCAGCCGGATGACCGAAGAGATCCACTGGCATGATTGCCTTTGTGCGTGGAGTGATCTTGCTAGCTGCGTCCTCCACCGATAAACAGAAAGTGTCTTGATCAATATCGGCAAATACTGGGGTGGCCCTCTGCTGCATCACCGGACCGACTGTGCCTATGAAAGTAAAAGCAGGCACAATCACTTCATCACCAGGCCCGATATCACAGGCGGCTAAGCTAGTCTGCAGTGAGGCGGTACCCGAATTAAGTGCTATTGCCTCTTTAGCTCCCACATAGTCCGCAAAAGCTTCTTCGAACTCGTTGACAACATTGCTGGTCAACTGAGTTATTCTAAGAGATCGCATGACCTCACTTACGGCTTCAATCTCTTCTTCATCGAACACAGGACCAAAATACAGATCATCAGGCATCTCTGAGAAAAACTTACTCTTCTTCGTCACTCAAACTACACCTCCGAGATGTTTTGGTGAGTTACAGTGCTGGTCAAGAACCTCAAACATCAAGAATCCGCGTGGACCCGCAAGGACCCGTACCAGCTCCTTCCTTCGTTACAGATGCTTAATTCTCCCCTGGAAAGTTTGCACCCAGCGTGATGACACCTCATCCCCAGCATCGACATTGCTGCTAACATATATGGGCGGCACCACGCCCTGTGCCACCAAATCCTGAGCAACTTGACACATAATACTGTTTAGTATCAAGATACCTGCCAGGCTCGATAGAGGACCTACCGAATAGGGTAGTCCCTCAATGGTCACACTAGCGTCGCCAAATTCGCAACAGTTATCGATGGTCAAATCGGCAACGTCATACAATTTCTGTCCACTAGTGTCTCGTGACTCCATTAAATTTGAATGCTTGAGTGAAGTAATAGCGATTGTTTCTAGACCTCTCTGGTGTGCAGCTCTCGCCATCTCCACAGGTACCGGATTGATACCAGAGTTCGATGCAATAATCAGTACATCGCCTGCCTTGACACTATAGCGATCCAATACCTTGGGCGCATACCCATGCAGCCGTTCAAGGGCCGTGCTCTTCGCTGCACCTTCATGGAGCATCAAACCCGTCTCCAAAATAGCATTTACGTTAGCGAAACCGCCAGCACGGTAGAAAAGTTCTTCTGCAAGCATATGGGAGTGCCCGGTTCCAAAAACATGTAGTATATTGTTGCCTGTGGCCATAGCTTTGGCAATCATAGTTGCAGCCTGCTCAATAGCTTCTCCCTGGGTCTGACGGATCACTCCAAAGATCTCTTCTGCCTCATCGAAATAGTTTATGTAGGCTCGAGCTTTATGGTCATTATCTAGAGCGCATCCCTGAATTCCATTCTTCTGGTCCATTACTGGGTCCCATCCCCTTTTCCGGCTTGTGGCAAATCACCGTGATTTCACCTAAAGTTTAGTATATATACTACATGATGTCAAGCGGTTTGTTGTTAATATCCTTCATGCTGGTTATTTGTTGTACCTGCCCTTTTTTCTCCATAGACGTCCAACAGCCACTGCAAAGGCTTTCGACAATATTGTTAAACTTGCCAGGCTATGATATTCTAGCGGTGAGCACAAACCACAGAAAATTGAGGTGAGCAAAAGTGCCTATCTATGATTTTCATACAACAAATTCTGTGCAGAGTCAGATTCGCAACCTCTATTCATCCCTGAGACCTTCTGAAAAGAAAGTAGCGGATTTTCTTCTAGAGAACCCCGATAAAGTCATTTACTTGTCAATATCTGAGTGTGCAGAGAAATGCCGCGTAAGTGAAACCACAGTAATTCGTTTTGCTCGTCTATTGGGCCTATCTGGCTACCAAGAACTGAAGATTGAACTGGCCAAGACCTCTGTGGCCGCTGGTAGTAGCCTGTCGAAGGAGATTACACCTGAAGATACAATGGCAGAGGCAGTGACTAAGGCGCTCCAAGCTGATGCTAGGGCCGTCATGGATACCCTTGGAATCATGGACTCAGATAGCCTAGAAAGGGCTGTCAAGGCCATACTTGATGCGAAAAGGGTATTGGTATGTGGGTTCGGCACATCTGGCATGGCAGGTCAATATCTGGCCTATAAACTACTTCGTACCGGAATCGAAGTGTTGTTCTACCCAGATTTCCATCTCCAGCTGATGTCTACAACTGTTCTGGAGCCGCGCGATGTTGTGGTCTGCATATCTTTCAGCGGGTCCACGAAGCAAATCTTAGAACTAGCTGAGCTGGTGCAAAGTGAAGGGTCTACAGTTGTATCAATCACCAACTATAGACGGTCACCTCTAGTCAAACACAGTGACATATTGCTACTCACCTGCTCTAGCGAAAATCCGTTTATGAGCGGGGCAGCGGCATCGGTTATCGCTCAGATTGCTGTTATTGACGCATTATTCATAGGTCTTGCCATGCATAACCCAGAACATTCCACTAAGTTCATACAGAAAACCGCTGATACGATTAAGTCCCAGAAAGTGTGAAGCAGCGCTAACGTAGGCGCTGCATCCTCACAAATCTCTAAACCAACTTGATCTACAGGTTAACCAGATTCGGCGGTGTTTCTCCTTGCAAAGCAGCCAACACGTTACCTGCAGCCATCTCTGCCATCTTGCTTCTTGTCTCTAAGGTAGCACTGCCCAGATGGGGTAGCAACACAGCATTGGGCAACTTGGCCAATCCAGGTGCCAGCCAAGGCTCATCTTCATATACATCTAGACCAGCTCCAGCGATCACACCATCTTTCAAAGCCTCGACCAGAGCTTTTTCGTCTACCAGAGGTCCCCTGGCGGTATTGATGAGATACGCTGTTTTCCTCATGAGACCCAGCTCCCGCTCGCCGATCATATGCCTTGTCTCATCAGTCAGTGGTGCGTGGAGAGTCACGAAATCTGATTCCTGAAGGAGCTCCTCCAAGCCAACAAACCGAGCGTTATACGACTCTTCCACACTAGCCACAGGCTCAATATCATGATAGAGGATGCGCATATCAAAGCCGGTGGCTCTGCGGGCCACGGCCTGGCCAATCCGTCCCATACCGACAATCCCCAGCGTCTTGCCGGCGACCCCACTGCCTAGCAATAGCATAGGCCCCCAGCCCACAAAGCGCCCTTCCCTGGTGTACGTATCACCTTCGACTATCCGGCGGCTCACTGCCATAATCAGAGCCCAAGCCAGATCTGCCGTCGCATCTGTCAAAACCCCAGGGGTGTTGGTTACGGGGATCCCTCTTTCAGTAGCAGCTGACACATCAATGTTGTTAAACCCCACCGCGTAGTTGCTGATCACTTTGAGATTTGGATTAGCATCCATTACCCGAGAAGTGATCTCATCGGTGAGCAAGCAAAGTAACCCGTCAGCGTTTCTTACTCCCTCCATCAATTCATCTGGAGTCAGCACCCGATCATGGGGATTGACGGTAACCTCACAGTGCGCCTCTAGCATATCTAACCCTATTTGGGGAATCTGCCGTGTTACGAAAACCTTCATCTTACCGCTCCTACTAGACATTCAGATTTGACCTCCTCAATGCGAAAAACTACTATCTAGCTATATCCCATTCAGATATCCTGCCAACACTGCCCCACAGGCCAAAGAACAGGTACTCCCCAGCCGCTCGGCCCACATCTATTTCAAATATGTGGCCAGCACATCATGGGTAATAGCCCCGATCTTCTCCGCTATCTCCATGGGCATGGCCTGATATGTTGGTAATGTGATCACTCTACTGCAGACATCCTCGGTTACTGGACAGTTGAAGGGGCCGGTTTGGTCCTTAAACAGTGGGCTGGTATATAAGGGCCAGGGATAGTCCACTCTCACAGGAACTCGCTGGGCCGCCAGTGCCGCTACAATCTCATCCCTTTGCGGAGCTAGTTCCCTAGGTAAGAGGAAAGAATATACGTGGAAAACACTCCAACCATAGGGCTTCTCCTGGGGTAGCTGCAAGGTCAAGTCGGCAAGGGCTTCGGTATAGGTAGCCGCGATCTGTCTTCTAATTTCATTGAATCTATCTAGCTTTCGCAGCTGTACCATACCGATGGCAGCCTGCAGGGCAGTCATACGATAGTTATAGCCTAGGCGCTCGATTAGCCCCCAGCTCTTTTCCCCTTGGTGGCGAACCTCCCGGCAGCGCTCTGCCAGCTCCGGATCGTTGGTGGTGATCATCCCGCCTTCCGCGGTGGTCATATTCTTGCTCTCCTGAAAGCTGTAACAAGTGGCATGAACAAGGCCGCCCACACGGACACCTTTGTACTTGGCACCATGGGCTTGACAGGCATCCTCAATAGACAGAACTCCCCGCTCATTGGCTAGCTCCCGGATGGGATCTAGATCAGCGGGGTGACCAAAGATATCTACTGGCATGATGGCTCTAGTCCTGGGGGTTATCTTGCGGGCAGCATCCTCGGCGGTCATGCAGTATGTGTCGGGATCGATATCAGCAAAGATGGGAGTAGCTCTCTGCTGCAACACAGGACCCACAGTGCCGATAAAAGTAAAAGCCGGCACGATCACCTCATCACCTGCCCCGATATCGCACGCGGCTAGAAGAGTGTGCAGTGAAGCAGTACCAGAATTGACAGCTATGGCTTCCTTGGCTCCCACATAGTCCGCAAAGGCTTCCTCGAATTCCCCAACAACACTGCTGCTTAACTGGGTGACTTTGCGGGATCGGATGACCGCACTTACTGCCTCAACCTCCTCCTCATCAAACATAGGACCAAAAAACATATCCTGGGGTAAGCCAGAGAGAAATTCGCTTTTCTTGATCACTTAAACGGCACCTCCATATATCTGGTCAATCATGGATGACTCCACTCACAAGAGTATGCTCAGACACCATTACCTATTGTTTCTCATTTGGAGGGATTATCCCTCTCGAACAGCCATGGGATATCACCTCGTGCTCCTTCTCGGTGGTTCTTGCATGTAGTCTACTCAGCAACAAAAACTCCCCCGCATCCAGAAAGGGGAGTTGGCTGTCACTGCATCCTTGCGCACTTCTCTACATCAAGGCTCTTTCAAAGACAATCTCTCCACTCTTGACCACTTCGTAGACGAACTTCGTGGGCTCAAGAGTATTCAGTAGCTCAACAGAGTATGGAACTGCCTCGATGGCCGCATCTACTTCCCAGGCTATTCTTGACAACAACTGCAGCTCTTTCAATCTGTGCTTCCCGAAATCTGAGGAGAAGACAGCTAGATCAATGTCGCTAATGGCAGTAGGATTCCCCTTTGCCCATGACCCATACAAGATCACTTTGTCCACGGTGACATGTTCTTGCACCTTGGCGATGAATCTGTCGATCTTATCCTTGATCATAATCTTGTCCGAAGCCATTCAAATAGCCTCCTCGTTTCCTTGAGCAGCTCACCCGCATATTTCTCGTCCAAATCCTCAAGAATATCCAATTCCTCATCGGGGTATCGGGTAGCTACATTCAGGGGGTTGAGCTGGTGTATTATATCTAGCAGCTCGGGAGAGATCTCATCACCTAGGTCCACCAGTCTCAGTAGCCTCGCAAGGTTATGGATTTTCGGAGGTATCTTATTCCATCTTTCAGAGTAAATAGCTTTTAGCATCTTCTCTATAGATTGGTGGCACATGAACCCAACGTAAAGATATCTCTGCGATAGAAGCATTATTTCAGCAGTCTCCAAATCATACTTGGCCAAATCGAGCCAGTAGCTACCTCTAGGCATAGAGTTCATTCCTTTAGCTTTGCTAAGTTAATTGTACCATAAATCCAAGACTCTGAGAACCAACAGCGACTAAGAGAGTGAGGCAAACTCTTTTGGGTTAGGGAACTAGATCATGGAAAATTCTGCAGATTTCATCCTATCACTGACCACTCGCCCTATCCCTAAGCTCCATATAACCCAAGAGCTCTAATTCCTCCGCCCGGTGACAAGCAACAAAGCGACCAAGCTGACCCTTCAACTCCACCAGATCTGGTATCCTGGTCCTGCAAATATCCTTAGCATAGGAGCAACGGGTATGGAAGTTGCACCCCAGTGGTGGGTTGCCGGACCACTCTCTCCCAATACACCCAATGTTTCCCCTCGATCTACTGCCCGAAGTGGGCTTTTTCCGACAAGCCGCTCAAGCCCAGACGTTATGCGAAAATCCTCTTCAAAGAGTCCATTTGGATCAACACCAATGGCAATGCGTTTGGTCTAGCCTCTGCCTTGGGATCCCAGATAGTCATTCCCGCAAGCAAGTCGCTATTGAGTTCGATTTCCACCACTCCATCTGCATATTGCATCAGATGGGGAGCGAAAATGGCTACTGCTGCTAATGGATCGTAGGATATGATCTCAGATGATTGCATGGTGCTTAACAGAAAGGATTGCTGTACCGTACACCCTCAATATACTCCTGCTCCGGCATATCTTCGGTTATGATCAGAGATATCTGGTTAAGACGAGCCACAGCCCATATCTGAGCGTCCCAGTATGATAGCTGGTGCTCTATCACGCCCCTGGCTGCTTCCCGGGCCACAACAGCTGTAATAGGCACCACTTTAACACACCGAAGGTAATGGTCTATACGGACTAGCGCTTCGTCTGGAGATAACGGCGAAGCAATTCTTTGGGTCACGCTAACGAAAAACTCACCTAACACTTGTGCCGGCAAAACCGCTTGCTTATTCGCGACGAGTGCCTTCACCACATCTAGTGCTTTTGCCCGTTTCCCAGGAGAAGCAGCAATATCGTACATGTATACCAATATATTGGTATCTACTATGGTATCAGCGATCATAAAGATCACTCCGCTTCCATGTACGCATCCTTTCCATAGATTCTGCGTCACTCTCTTGACCTGTGCCCATACTGGCCCATCTCTGGGAGATGAATTTCTCCTCATCCTCCCATATGGATAGATCAAGCAGTGATGCCTCCACTGAATCGCTGGCAGTAGATGCTGACAGATACTTGTCTAGAGCCATTCTTACAAGCTCACCCTCACTGACACTATAGGTGGCAGCCTTTTCCTTCAGTAACTCTGCCTGTGAAGGCAATACATATAATTGCTTGCGTACCATCTTCTGTCTGGCCATACCGAACACCTCCTACACAGGAGTATACATCGGTTAGTATGGCAAGTCAATGCTATCATGGACAGCCTTCCTTACAACCCCAGGAGAACTACTCCCCATTGAGTGGCCTTAGGCGAAACATGTCCCAAGGTGTGATGATCCCCATGAGTCTTTCCCCTGGCTTACCATTGGCAGTTATCAAGATGGCCTCCAGACGAGGATAGTCTGTGGTCATGTGGCGTTGAAATTCATGGTAAGCATCAAACACAGTCGCAGCCTTTGATAGGAAAATGGCATTGGCTCCGCCGGCCTTGTCGTAAACCATCACTTCTGCTACCGACGTCTTTATCGGGTCTTGCCTAACCGTTTCCAGATCAAAGGTAAGCCATCTCGCCAGACACCGGTCGGTCAATAGCCCCATGAATCCACCCTCAGCGTCATATACTGGGAACTGTGTATATCCATACTTTCTAATTAGCTCCATTACCGTCGAAATGGGGTCATCGGCCTTCACCGTATAGACCTGCCGCTCAAATCGGGGAATCACCAGTGGAGGCCGCTCCAAAATGGCGGCGATATGCTCTATCCTCTCCACAACACTGGCATGGGGCTCAGCGATAATCTGGGCTGGCTCCACCAGTTCATGTACAATGGCATTCCGCAGCTCCGCATATTCCAAGAGGTCGTCTTCGAATTGAGCAAACATAGTATCAGTGCGAGCAACCCGCCTCACTAGCTGCGAAAAACCCATATACCTTTCGACTCCGGCCCTTTTCTGCAACTGCCTATCGATTCTGTTATACGCCATGATAAACCGCTCTGATAACTGCATAAGCATCACCTGTTTGTATACTTCTCTTTGGTGCCGTGGCCTCCTCTAACTCACCTAACCGCACCCCAACGCCAACGCTGCCGTACATATAGATTAAATGTCAGGTGGGGAAGCCTTTGCAACTCAAAGCTTATATACAGCATAATACGTCCGTGACAGAGAACACTAACATTACACCAAAGTTAGGGAGGAAACACCATTGCGTTTTCGAGATAAAGTAGTGATTGTCACCGGGGCCGGCTCGGGGATTGGAGAATCAACAGCCATCCGGTTTGGTGAAGAAGGAGCCCGAGTTGTGTGTCTGGATGTTCACGCCGCCGAAGAGACTGCCCAAGCCATCACTGAAGGAGGTGGGCAGGCTGTCGGCCATTCTGCCGATGTGTCCAAGTGGGCCAATTGGGAAAAGGTGATGAAAGATACCATCAGCAATTGGGGCAGGGTAGATGTCTTGGTCAACAACGCTGGAGTTGTATCCCGGGGCCCAGATACTGTCATCGAACAGAATGAGCAGGAATGGGATCGAATCATCAACATCAACCTCAAGGGTGTCTGGTTGGGCATGAAGGCGGTTTTGCCCCAGATGATCAAGAATGGAGGGGGCAAGATCGTCAATGTATCCTCTCTAGCTGCCATCGTGGGCTTGAGCGGGCTAGCCGCCTACACTTCCTCTAAAGGCGGGGTATCAGCTCTAACTCGGCAAGCTGCAATGGAATATGCTAAGGACAACGTCCAGATCAATGCCATTGAGCCCGGGATCATCGAGACACCCATTCAGAAGGGTATCACCCCAGAAATGAGGCGTGGCCACGTGGAAGCCACGCCGGTAGGTCGTTTGGGCGATCCTGTGGAAATAGCCCACATGGCCCTTTTCTTGAGCTCAGATGAAGCAAACTTTGTCACCGGCCAGATGCATGTAGTTGATGGCGGATGGAGTGCTCACTGATCTCTCACACTTATGTGGGGGCTGCTAGGCTCTGCTAATGCAGCCCCCACCACCATCTATTCTTACTTCTTCTTGGCTTTATCTCCATCCTTCAAGGCCTTAAACTCTGCAGAACCCGGCTTAATGCCCAACTCTTTGGCCAAAGCTCCCCAGCCCTTCGTCTTATTCACCTTGTAAACCTCAACGACCTCATCTACCGGTTTCTCCGATATCCGGGCCAGCTCGAAGGTCACATACACATCAGCGGGTTCCATTTTCGCTTCAACAATCAACTCATCTACCTTGACAGCCGGTATACCGAATTCCACACTGAGTTCAGCCTTGAACAGTCCCAAATCAGCTTTGGCTTCAACGTTGAACTGCTCTAGCCACCCACTTATAAGGTCGTCACCGCTGCCAATGCTCAAAGCAGAAGCAAGGCCGGATACTCCTAACACCAAGATAAGCGCCCAAGCAACACTTCTAGTATTCAACACTACCACCCTCTCTAGGCATCCATGCCCTTTAGCAAGAGACAATCTACTGTCGCACTCCATATAATACTACTGCAGGTTTTCTCCAGGGGCCTGCTCAAGGCATCGAGGTAATTGGTCTTAGGCAAAGAGTCCGATAGCATCATAGGTTAGCCCAATTTGCGCCCCATGAGAAACACTGTTTATGTCCCCCAGGCATCATGAGAGACTTTTCTCTAGGATCCGCCCCAAAACAGCCTCAGTCACATTCCCCTGGGAAAATGCTACATTGCGGGTCTGCATAGCTTTATCCACGTAGGCTCGGATGGCCTTTTCGTCGAGGGTGACCACCGTGCCAAATAGGTCGTTGATTAGGCCTATGAATTCTTCAATGTCGGCTAGGCCCAGCCAATCAAGGACATTTGTGACCCGCTGGGGGACATGTTCCGCAGTGAACCGCAGGTACTCGCCCATGAGCACACCATTGGCCCGGCCATGGGGGATGTCGTGGTAATATGTCAGAGAGTAGCCTAGAGCATGGACCAGAGTAGTCCCGGTATGGGAGATGGTGATGCCCCCCAAGGTTGAGGCAACCAAGAGCCTATCTCGGTCTGCTG
>DAIQRD010000037.1:0-18778 GCA_036786445.1 Bacillota bacterium | reverse complement strand
CCTCATTGACTATGGCAAGCTCTATGCCGACACAGAAGAGATTCTGCAGTTGTTTGAGCTAAATCTGGATCCCAAGATTTTGGTGAAATATCTTCCCGTCGCCCAGCAGCAAGTTGTGGAGATTCTCAAAGCCATATCCTATGGGCCCAAGGTACTCATCCTCGATGAACCGACTTCGTCGCTAACATCAGTTGAGATTGAGATGCTGTTCAAGAACATACGCCAGTTGAAGCAAAAAGGTATTTCCTTCATATATATTTCCCATCACCTCAAAGAGATTTTTGGCATAGCGGATCGGGTAACAGTCTTGCGAGACGGTGAGTATATCGGCACCAAGGATATCGGCGATGTGACAGAAGAGCAGTTGGTGCAGATGATGGTCGGGCGGGAGCTAGTAAATATGTATGGTACTAGGAGTCACGAAATTGGCAGACCGTATTTCGAGGTGAAAGGCGCAACCCGGGGGCAGGATTTCAAGAACATAAGTTTCGCTCTGCGTCAAGGCGAAATCTTAGGTTTAGCGGGCTTGGTTGGGTCCGGTCGCACGGAGTTGGGTAGGGCCATTTTTGGAGCAGAGCCCCTAGAAGCCGGCGACATCTTGCTTGATGGCACACGTTTGTCCATAGGAAATCCCAAAGAAGCCATCAGGGCCAGGGTGGGATATTTGACAGAAGATAGGAAAGCACAGGGACTCTTTCTCAAGATGGCACTGCGGGATGATTGCATAGCTCCTAATTTGAGTGCTTTCTGCAATCAGTTACGCATGATGGACGAAGGTCTCATTTCGGAATTCGCTGAGATGTGTAGGGACAAGTTCAACATCATTACACCCAGCGTCAGGCAGCAGGTCCGCAATCTCTCTGGTGGCAATCAGCAAAAAGTGCTGCTTTCTATGTGGATGGGCATCAGTCCCAGAGTGCTGATTGTTGATGAGCCTACCCGGGGTGTTGATGTGGGAGCCAAGAGTGAAATCTACAACTTGCTCAGAGCGTTGGCTTCCACCGGTGTCGGCATCATCATGATCTCGTCTGATCTGCCGGAGATCCTAGGGGTTAGTGATCGGATACTGGTGATGCGTCAGGGCGAAATCGTGCGGGAGCTACTGAGAGAAGAAGCTACAGAAGAGAACATCGTGGCGTGTGCCACAGGCCTAGCCAGTGCCGGCTAGGACCTATCCAGCGGCAACTGGAAACACGAAGAAAAGGAAGTGTCGGCCATGAAAGCTGCGACTACAATAGATGGTACAGCAAGAAGAGGGTTGAGGAAACTAACTGACTTCCGGGAATTCATGATCCTTATGATCATTATCGGGGCTAGCATCATCATGAGCCTCGCGTCACCTATCTTCCTGACGAAATTGAACATACTTGCTAATCTCTTAAGCGTCTCCATTGAAGCTATCGTGGCCATTGGCATGACCATACTGATGGTATCCGGTGGCTTCGATATGTCAGTAGGCTCAACAGTGGCCTTGACCGGGGCTGTAACGGCTATGTCCATGAATGCAGGTGTACCCGTGCTTCTAGCTATTTTGATCGGCCTTGCGGTCGGTGTCCTCATCGGTGGCATCAATGGCATACTCATAGCCAAAGTGGGTATTAATCCTTTTATCACCACACTAGGCATGATGAGCATCGTCCGGGGACTCCTCTTGGTGGTGACTAAGGCTAGGAATATCACGGGCTTGCCGTCATCCTTTAAGGTCATTGGCCAAGGGAAAGTCATGGGTGTGCAGTATCCCATTATCATCGCATTGGTACTGCTTATCATTGGAGATGTATTGCTGAGGAAATCTCGGTTTTTCCGGCAGAACTATTATATTGGCGGTAATGAAAGAGCTGCTATCTTGTCAGGTATCGATGTGGACAGGATCAAGATATTCAACTATGCCCTGACGGGCTTTCTAGCAGCGTTGGCGGGCATCGTCATGACAGCCCGACTGGGCGCTGCCTCCGTGACAGCCGGCACCGGTATGGAGTTGAAGGTTATCTCTGCCGTGATCATTGGTGGTGCAAGCCTGCAAGGGGGAGAGGGTACAGTCATCGGAGCTTTCCTGGGGTCTTTGCTCATGGCTATTATTGTCAACTCTCTTACCTTGCTCGGGGTCGATATCTATTGGAATACACTAGTTATTGGTGCTACACTGCTCTTGGCTGTAACCATCGATACCGTGGGTAAAAAGCGAAGAGGATTACTGTAAACCACATCGTGGGTGGTTGGCAAGATGTCGAGGCGGTCGTTTAACAGGTAATAACCAGCAAGGGGGCGGTAAGATGACTTCACGGGAACGGGTTACCATGGCTCTAGATCATCGGAAGCCAGACCGGGTGCCACTGGATCTTGGGGCCAGTGCTGTCACTGGCATGCATGTTAGCAGTGTCTACAATCTACGGCAAATACTGGGTTTAGATGAGCCTGGTACTCCTGTTAAAGTGGTGGAGCCGTATCAGATGTTAGGTGAGATCAAACCGGACTTGATAGAGGCATTGGGTGTGGATGTTGTGGGGCTAGGTCTGCCCCGGACTATGTTTGGATTTGAGAACAAGGATTGGAAGCCATGGACGGCCTTTGATGGGACGCCGGTCATGGTGCCTGGTGCTTTTAACACAGACCCAGAACCAAATGGTGATCTATTGCTTTACCCCGAGGGCGATAAGTCTGCCCCACCTAGTGGGCGGATGCCTAGAGGTGGTTGGTATTTTGATGCCATTGTGAGACAGAATCCCATTGATGATGGCGCTCTCAACGTAGAAGACAATCTACAGGAATTCCAACCTATTTCCCATGATGATCTTGAGTATCTGCGGGTTGAGGCAGAACGGCTTTATACTGAGACAGACAAGGCCGTATTGGCCAATTTCGGGGGAACGGCTTTTGGGGACATAGCTTTGGTTCCTGCCATGCAGTTGAAGTACCCCCGGGGCATCAGAGATATCGAAGAGTGGTATGTGAGCACTATTATGCGGAAGGACTATGTCACGGAAGTGTTCCAGCAGCAATGCGAGATAGCGTTAGCGAATCTTGCCAAGATTCATAGTGTAGTAGGTGACAGAGTCACCGCGGTCTTCATTACCGGTACAGACTTTGGCATGCAGACCGGCCCCTTTATTTCCCCTGATGCCTATCGTGATCTGTACCAACCTTTCCATCGCAAGGTCAATGATTGGATTCATGCCCATACTGGATGGAAAACTTTCATCCATTCTTGTGGTTCTGTTGTAGCCTTTATGGAGGATTTCATCGATGCCGGCTTCGACATATTGAACCCCGTCCAGTGTTCAGCAACGGGAATGGAGCCCCATGAGCTCAAGGACCGTTTTGGAGATCGGATCACCTTTTGGGGCGGGGGAGTTGACACACAAAAAACTTTACCCTTCGGGACGCCAGAGCAAGTTCGGCAAGAGGTGGCGGAGCGCATCCGCATTTTTGGTAGGGGTGGCGGGTTCGTGTTTAACAGTATTCATAACATTCAAGCTCGGACTCCCACGGAGAACGTGCGGGCGCTGTATGAAGCTTTCCAAGCCAATGCTTGATACTAGAATTTGGATGGATTGAGGCAGTACCCACTTTCACAAATTCCTCTTGGCTATCATCATGTAGTGTGATAAAATAAAAACCGGGTAGCTTAGTATTTAGAAAAGGAGAGGCTGAGAGAAGTAGTAGCGGTGAAACAGAGTCTGAAAGAACTACATCCATATTTTGTCCCTTGGAAAGGAAGATCGTCTATGAGAAAAACACTTTCGATCATTGCGTTAGGTGCAGTTATCCTAGCTTTAGTTATACTGCCATCCCTGGGTCTAGCAGCGGGGACTCCTGTGAAGCTAGGGCTTGGCCATATTACATCAATCGGCAATTCCAAGGATCTTGGTGTTGACGCCAGGGGCAATGTTGTGCCTCCCATGGCCCAGGTTGACAGTATTATTGCAGCTGTCGCCTTCGACGAGGCTGGCAAGGTTGTCAACATCACCCTAGATAGTGCTCAAAGCAAGATCAACTTCAACAAAGATTTCACAGTCTCCAACGACCTAGCTGCTAAAGGCCTGACCAAAGTGGAACTTGGAGATGCCTATGGCATGCGCAAAGGTTCGGCCATCGGTAAAGAGTGGCATGAGCAGATAGCTGAACTGGAGAAGTGGATGACTGGTAAGACCGTGGCAGAGATCAAGGCCCTCAAAGTCAAGGCAAGAGATGCTGCTCACCCGGCAGTTCCGGATGTACCTGAGCTCACCTCCTCGGTGACCATGACTGTGCAGGACTATATTGCTGCTGTAGAAAAGGCCTGGAATAACGCTGTTCCAGTAGTCGCCGGCGGTGAGAAGCTGGGCCTCGGTCATGAAGTCTCCATTGCCAAATCCAAACCAGCTGCAGCCCAGGTTGATACCAGTGTCGCCGCCGCTTTGTTTGACAAGGATGGTAAGGTAGTAGGAGTTGCCATTGATGCCATACAGAGCAAGGTGCCTTTTGATGGTAAAACAGGCAAAGTAACAGCTGATAGAAGCGCCCTAGTGAAGAGCAAGGTGGAGCTGGGCAACGCCTATGGCATGGCCAAAGCCTCATCTATAGGGAAAGATTGGTATGAGCAGAGTGCTGAGCTAGGAAAGTGGATGGTGGGCAAGACAGTCAAAGAGATTCAGGGGCTCAAGGTCAAGCAGGTAAATGCATCCCACGTAGCAGTACCTGACGTCCCCGAGCTTACTTCCCAGGTGACCATAACAGTGGAGAGCTACCTCTTTGCTGTGGGCGAGGCCTACAACAACGCCAAATAACATCGCATCAGCCGTGCTATAGGTACTGGCAACGCAGATCTGAAAATCACGAAAATCAAGCCTCCCTCTTTACCGGGGGAGGCTTCTTGTAGGGTATACTAAATACTACATGGGTAATGGGGGACTTTGTTTGATTCCGACAGGTTGGTGGTGCAGATGAAGGGAGCAAATGGCAAGCTGGTGGTAGGACTTGTCGTAGTATTGCTGTTGGGCGGAGCGTTTGCTGTCCATCAAATAACTACTCAAAGGTATGAAAAATACAGCAGCAGTTTTCTCGATACCTTCAATACCGTGACTATTGTCGTGGCTTATACCCGGAATGAAGGGGAATTCGATGCTTATTTCGACAAAATCCATAGTCGTTTTCAGGAATTGCACCGGCTTTATAACATCTATGACGATTACCCCGGCATCAGCAATATCAAGACCATCAACGACAACGCCGGCATTAAGCCGGTGAAGGTGAGTAAAGAGATAATTGACCTAATCCTGTTTGCCAAGGATTGGTATGAACGTACTGACGCCAAGACTAATATCGCCATGGGGTCAGTGCTTGAGTTATGGCATGAGTACCGGGAGGTCGGGCGGGATGATCCCGCATCAGCCCAGCTACCACCGATGGATCAGTTACAGGAGGCGGCCACCCACACCAATATCCACGATGTGATAGTGGATGCCAAGAATAGCACTGTTTACCTAGCTGATGGCGGGATGCGTCTCGATGTGGGTGCAGTGGCCAAGGGCTATGCCACTGAGTTGGTGGCTAAGGAGATGATGGCACAAGGACTCAAGTCTGCCATGATCAGTGCCGGGGGAAATATCCGAGCCATGGGAAAGCCCCTAGATGGAATCCGTGAGCGCTGGGGTGTGGGGATCCAGGACCCGGACGCCTCCATCATTGCTGAAGATGGCTTGTTGGATGTGGTATTTGTCAATGACGCCTCGGTGGTGAGCAGTGGTGATTACCAGAGATACTATGTTGTGGATGGCCAGGTCATGCACCATATTATAGATCCCGCAACTCTCATGCCGGGGGACTATTACCGAGCGGTATCGGTGGTGGCCGAGGATTCTGGTGTGGCGGACTTTCTTTCCACTGAGCTTTTTCTCTTGCCTTTTGGAGAGAGCAAGGCATTGGCTAATAGTCTAGACGGAGTTGAGGCTCTCTGGGTCATGGAAGATGGCCAAGTTGAGATCACGGAAGGTATGGGGAAGATCATGAGAAGCCATGGCGCATCGGGAGCTAATCGCAAATGAGCGCACCGGAAGTGAAATCTCCAAGCCCGCGCTTGGCGGACTTCCTCCACAGATGCCGAGTTCGCCACGGCTTTGGAGTTTTTGTGCATGAACCCATCATCGTCTAGCAGGCCGGGGGCCAGTGTCTAGCCAGCTTCAGCAAATGGCAATGTATTCCTCCTTGTGGGGCAGCCGCATCTGTCTTAGCTGAGTCGAAGCCAGTAGGGCAGGAGGGAATGCAGGATACTCCGTGGAATATCTAAGGGATATTGAAAAATACACTGTGGGTGCCTGACGTGTCGTAGCCAGCAACTGGAAAAGTAGCTAGCCAGCGAAGTGTAATGAGAAATGGAAGCCTAACCAGGAGTTGACTTATCATGAAGGTGGTAGCAGCCGCAATCATGCAGCAGAATGGTAAGATACTCATTGCCAGGCGAGCTCCGGATCAGCCACTTGCGGGCAAATGGGAATTTCCCGGGGGCAAGGTGGAACCGGGTGAAAGCCCAGAGGAGTGTTTGGCAAGGGAGCTCAAGGAAGAGCTAGATCTGGAAGCAGCGATTGGCGACTTTTTCACCGAGACTACATACAGGTATAGCACTGGGACGGTGCGACTATTGACGTATTTTGTGAAAGCTGAAAAAGAAGCTATGAGACTGAGGGTGCATGACGCGATCGCTTGGGTGGAGCCACAATACATTTCAAACTATGATCTTCTGCCAGCAGATCTGCCGATTATCGAGGGGCTTGTGGACATGCAGCAAAAGCAGGCATCTGGTCCTATGCCCAGCAGTGAATTGAGCCATGAGGACTAGGGGGCTTGGTAGACCTGGATTGATATGCCTTAGAGTCCTGGTTCCCATATTGGTTTATTGCCACTTGGCTGGGTTGGCGCTGGCAGAATCGGGCCCAAGCATTACAGAGCTGGCGCTTGCCTACGATGTCAGGGGTTATGGGGAATACACCGCCAACCCAAATGGTAGGGTGAGCCCAGGAGAAAAGGTCTACATCTATCTGGAAGTGGACGGAATAGCCAGCCAAGTGATGAGAGGTCAGTACCAATCGAGGGTCAGTATTGATGTAGAGATCGTTACACCGGAAGGGAAAGCCGTTTTTGCCAGAAAGGCTGCTGTGGTGTTGAATGAGCAATACGAGAGCCCCCAGCATGAATTCTGGTTTTATCTGTGGGCGAGTGTTCCCAAGGGGCTGACAACGGGCAGATACATGGTGAACATCACTGCTCGAGATCTCATAGCAGATACTTATTCTCAAAGCGGTATATCGATTTGGCTGGAATGATCACGTCTTAATAATTCGAAAACGAGGGACGGCCACGGGCTAAGTAGTAGCGTTTTTGTTACCTTTGCTAAACAAAGAGGTTCTCATCAAAAGATGCTATTAAGAAGGGAAAGGGGCGAATGCGCAGAATCACTTACTATCACCAAATGTAAAGGAGGAGTTAAGATGAAAAAGCGTTGCTGGGCATCAATGTTGCTACTTATCCTTATTCTTGCTCTATTAGTTCCACAGGTTTCAGCTGCCAAGAAGATCACCATCACCTGGTGGCTGAATCCATGGCGGATTGAACCACCAAACTTCACGGGAGAGCAGGCAGTCACTGCTGAAGACTACCCGCAATGGGTGAAAGAGGAATTCGAAAGATTGTATCCCAATGTGGAGATCAAGTACGAGGTCGTCACTAATGCCGGTTACTCTCAGAAGATTGCGGCGGCCATTTTGGCAGGGAGTCCTCCGGACGTATTGAGGGACTATGCCTTCAAACAAGAATGGGCAGTTCATGGCCTTTTGGAGCCAATTGATGATTATGTGACCGCGGAGGATGTTGCCGATTGGTATTCTGATGCCTGGGGCAAAGGATATATAAAGGGCAAGCATTATCTATTCCCTTGGAGTTACGGAACAAACGGCATGGGTTCCTCTATGTTACTTAACCCGAAGATTTTCGCGGAACGTGGTGTGGAGCTTCCGGCTCTGCCCGATCGCTCCTGGACTCTAGACCAATTCTTAGCTGCGGCCAAGAAGCTTTCTTGGGATGATAATGGCGATGGTGTCAATGATCACTATGCTCTAAGCCTAGGTGCTCAGGACTCAGAGAATAACCCCGTTTGGCTGTATATGCAGGGAGCCAGCATGTTCAATGCCGATGAGACAAAGGTGATCATTGATTCACCAGAGGGCATTGCCGGCATGCAGTTTATGGTAGATATGATTTATAAGCACCAGATTGCTCCTCCAGGTGCAGAGGGTATGGGCATCTATGATATCATCAACCTGTTTCACAGCAAGAAGACCGCTATGGGCTATGGTGGCCCTTATGAAATCGGACGCATATATCGTTTTGTGAATGAAGGCAAGCTCGATGAGCCCTTTGAAGTCAAGATTGCTCAATTCCCTCATCTGCCTGAGGTGGGCCCGGTAGCCTATCATTCTAGCGGCGGTTTCATGGTCTTTAAGCAGAAAGACGCAGAGAAGCGCAAGATGGTCATGGAGTTCTGTCGGTTCCTGACCAATCCTGAAAATACCCGTCTACTCAAATCATTGCTCTATATAACAGCCCGGGATTCTGTCAATCAAGATCTCTACGCAGACAGCGTCTTTGCTGAGGATGTATCAATATATGCCAACGCCATTCAAAATGGGAAGCAGTATTATGGGAGCCTAGATGTGGACTTCACCGAGGCCCGCAAGTTCTGGCAGTCTGCTTTTGAGGCAGCGTTTACGAGGGACAAGACCCCAGAGACAGCGCTAACTGAATTTGCTCGGGAGGCGAATAAGGTCTTGTTTGGTAAATAACAGGCCTCACTGGAGCAAAGTGATGTAGGAGTGCAAAGGGCGGGCTTGCCTTGCAGCAGCTCGCCCTATTACATGGGGTAAGGAGGTTGTCGCCTGTGCGTGTGGTGTGGGAAAGAATCAAGAAGGATAGATGGGCCTATATATTTCTTCTCCCTAGTTTTATTTTCTTTGGCACGTTTTTTCTATTCCCGGTGGTATGGTCGATTTTCTTGAGTTTTATGGATTATCAGGTTTGGGGATCTAGGTTTGTAGGTCTCGAAAATTACCAGGATATCCTGAGTGATCGGATTTTTTGGATATCGCTGCGTAACAATTTATTGTATGCCTTGGGAGTCGTGCCCCTTTGGTTGGGTAAAGCACTAATTATTTCTGCTTTGATTTTCCCGTTTCGCAAATCCATACAGACGTTTTTCAAAGCTGTTTTCTATCTGCCCCATATAACTTCGTCAGTTATTATCTCCATGATCTGGCTGTGGATATATAACCCGCCTTTTGGTCTTCTGAACTACATATTGTCATTGTTTGGGAAACCAGGAATTGCCTGGCTAGGCAACACTAAGACCGCTCTGTTGGCTATTATCGCCCAGACTGTCATAATGGGGGGAGGGTCGTCTATCGTACTGATTTCCGCCGCCATGAATGGCATCCCCACTCATCTATATGAAGCGGCGGAACTAGATGGAGCCTCGAAGCTCGTCACGTGGTTTCGGATCACTTTACCACTGCTGAGACCCACTATTCTGTACTTGGTGGTCATGGGTACCATTTCTTCATTTCAGGTGTTTACGCAAGTATATACTATGACCAAGGGTGGCCCCCAGTTCGCCACCACTACAATCGTGTATCTGATTTTCGAGAAGGCTTTTCAGAATTTCAAGTTCGGGCCAGCTTCGGCCATGGCTGTTGTTTTGTTTGCCATCATTTTCTGTTTCGCTATCGTTCAATTCAGGTGGCTGGGTGAAGAGATAGAGTACTAGGGGAGGGAAGCAATATGGTAAAGGGTAAGGCAACTTTGAGCAAAATCTTGATATTTATCGTGGTGGCTTTCTTGGCACTTGCCGCGCTCCTCCCCCTCTATTGGATGGTGGCCACGGCAATACAGCAACCGACGTTGACAATGGAATTCCCTCCGGAATGGATTCCATCCAATCCAACTTTGGATAATTTCCGCCGGTTTTTTGCACGGCCCTACGTTTGGAATTGGACCATTAACAGTGCCATTGTGGCTGTGTCAGTTACTGCTTTGCAAGTGCTTTTGGCAGCTTTGGCTGGTTACACCTTCGCCAAGAAAAAGTTCTTTGGAGACAAGTTTCTTTTCTGGCTCTACGTGGGCTCCATGATGGTGCCTGCTCAGGTGACCTTAGTGCCACTGTATTTGCTCATGAGTAAGCTAAAGTTTCTAGACACCTATCAAGGCCTGATTGCCCCCGGTCTGGCGGGACCATTTGGAGTTTTCCTGATGAAGCAGCATATTAGTACCTTACCGACGGAATTGCTCGATGCTGCCAGAATCGATGGCTGCAGTGAATGGGCGATTTTCCAGAAAGTTGTTTTGCCCCTTTCTAAGCCGGGTTTAGCGGTTTTGGCTATCTTCACTTTTGTGGGACAATGGAATGGTTTTCTCTGGCCTCTGATTGTCACCAATAGCTCCTCCATGCGTACTTTGCCAGTAGGTCTGACGCTTCTCCAAGAGGAAGTGCCTATGCAGTTTGCCTTGCTTATGGCTGGAGCAACATATGCAGCTGTTCCCATGATGATTGTATTTCTGGCATTCCAACGCTACTTTCTGGAAGGAGTCACAGTGGGTGCGTTGAAGGGCTGAACTACCGATATTAATCTAGAACGCTTGGAAAGGTGATATGCTTGCTAATAACTTTTGACTTGGACGGTGTCTTGCAGCAGAACCCTTTTGGGAAGGGAGTATTCCCAGAAGTATGCAGCAAAATCGGAGAAACATTGGTTGAGAATGAAGGACTTGAACCCAAGCATGCAGCAAAGAAGGTCATGGGCATGATCCGAGACGAGGCTAGGCGACGGCTCTCGGCCGGTGACTATGTAGAAGCCTATGATTGGGATGACATCGTCCGAGTTGCTGGGGAAGCGGTGGGGAGTCCGGCTCGCTTCGACATCGAGCAGCTGGTAATCAAATACTGCACTCCAGATTATATTTCTGCTTACCCCTATGCCGCGGAGGTTTTGGGTAAGTTGTCTGGCTTGGGAGTGCAGCTAGCCGTTGTCACCAACGGATTCCTTAAGTACCAGGACCCTGTAATGGAAGGCTTGGGGTTGCGGCATTTCTTCCCTGATTTCATCACCCCCGAAGTGGTTGGCACTGTCAAACCATTTCCAGGTATCTATCAGGCAGCGATCAAGGGCGAACACAGCCTGCGGTTACATGTGGGTGACACTATCATTCACGATGTGTGGGGAGCGCAAATGGCCGGTTTGGATCCGGTATGGATGGTGAAAGAGCAGGATCTACCACAGAGTCTGCTAGCCCTTGCTCCCTGGGAAAGGCCTGGGAGGCCTGAGATCAAACCAGTAATTGCTAAGGCGTTCAACTCTGATCTTCATCCAGAAGCATACCCAAAGGTTACCCCGGAGGATTGTCGCCCTATGTATATCATTAAAGATCTACGTGAATTACTGGCAGTCGTGGAATACGCTCGGCAGGCGGTTGCTTAGCATATTCCCAACAGGTAGAGCGTGGGATACCATTATTGTGCAAATGGGGGTTGGCACCAATGTTGGCAGGAACACGAGAACTGGTGGAGCAATTCGTTGAGGACAGGCATACGCCGGGAGCGGTGATGCTAGTGGGTTGCCAAGGGAGAGCTTATGGGCCCTATCCCATGGGTTATACTAGTTTTTTCCCCAACGCTCAGCCGGTTACTCAGAATGTCATATATGATCTCGCTTCTTTGACAAAGGTAGTGGCCACTACTACTGCTGCTTTGTTACTGATGGAGGCTGGGGCATTATCTTTGAAAAGCACTGTGGGCTCTTTCTTTAAGCAAGCCCCACCAGATAAGGCAGAGATCACCGTGGAGCAGCTCTTGATCCACGCCGCTGGGGTACCCCAGACTGAGTTCTTCCGTGAGCTCTCCAGTCCCGATGACGTAGTAGACCATATCCTCCATACTGATCTGGTCTTTCTTCCAGGCACCCAGGTATTGTATTCGTGCCTGAATTTCATCTTGCTGGGCAAAATCCTAGAGAAATGCGCGTCTGAGACACTAGATGTCTTCGTGACCCGGAATGTCCTAAAGCCCTTGGGAATGCATGATACTTGCTATAATCCCTCGGCAGATCTGCATGAGCGAGTGGCATATACCGAGTGGTGCCCCATGGAGAGGACCTTCATTCGGGGACAGGTCCATGATGAGAACAGCCGCTTCCTAGGTGGGGTCAGTGGTAATGCAGGTCTATTTTCTACAGCAGGTGATTTGGGGATTTTCGCCACCATGCTGTTGCAGGAAGGCTCTCATAATAATCGGCAGTTTCTCCACCCACGCAGTGTACGGTTGCTTAATACCAATTACACACCGGGACTAAATGAAAGCCGGAGCATCGGATGGATGATGAAGGGCCAGGGCTTTTGCTCAGGCGGAGATCTCATCTCCAACAAGGCTTTTGGCCATACTGGATTTACCGGCACATCCTTGTGGATCGATCCCGAACTGGCAGCCTATTTCATTCTCCTGACCAATAGGGTTCACCCTAGCCGGACCAATGAAGGCGTTATTAGGTTCAGGCCCCGATTTCATAATGCCGCTATTGCAGAGCTAATGAGGATCTGAGGGAGGCTGTTCGATCAACACAGATCCCAGTAGCGAGCTACAGGCCGTATACGCAACTATTCTTGTACCGGAGTGTTTGCCTTTGGAAGCGGCGATGGACAGAATAGTTGCTTTTTGTTTGCCTGGAAGTAGTCTGATGTAAGATTTATGAAGGAATTGTTTCCGGAGTGGGAAGGAATTCCCGCTGGGGCACCGAATGAATCCTATATACACGGATGTCACCAAAAAAGCACATTATATCCATGGAAGATATGTGGACTAAGGAGATTCTCTATGCAGGCTAGAGTTGATATCAGCTTCCAAGAGGCATTGACTAGACTCAAGGCCATCAAGGATTCTTTGCGACCAGCCGAGAGGCGGATTGCGGAGCTCATCCTCAAGGATCCCCGAGGCATTACGACCATGTCCATCACTGATTTGGCCAAGATAGGCCAGTGCAGCGAGACTACGATTATTCGTATGGCAAAGGCTTTAGGATATCAGGGATATGGGGAACTGAAAATGGCTATTGCCACACAGTTACCCCATCCAGAGACTAGTTTCTACGAGAACTTACAACCGGGAGATTCCTTGCAGGATATTGCCGGAGTTTTTGTGTATAGCTGCATTCAGGCTTTCAGCGATACTCTAAACTTGCTCAACATAGACGATTTGGAGAGAGCTGTCGAGATTACCAAAACTGCGTCCAAAGTGGCTTGTTTTGGCTCTGGAGCATCTGGCTATGTTGCCAAAGATGCGCAGCAGAAACTCTTGAGGGTCAATATCAGCGCTTGGGCCTTTGTCGATCCCCATCAGCAGATATCCTTTGCAAATAGTCTGAGCGTCAGTGATGTTGTGCTTGGGATCTCGTATTCTGGCTTCACAAGGGATGTGTTGGAGTCCGTGGCCATCGCCAAAGCCAACGGAGCAAAAATAATAGCCATAGTTGGGAATCCCCGTTCTGCTTTGGCTGAAGCCGCGGATGTTGTACTTACAATAGCTTCCAGTGAGGCACCTCTCAAGAGTGGCTCCATGATCACTCGTCTGTGTCAGTTGGCCATGGTTGATCTGCTCACACTGGGCATTGCCATGGGTCGGAAGGAAGAAATTCTGGAGCAATTTGGTCGAAATCAGCAGTTGATATCTCACAGAACGTCACAATAAATGGAAAACCTCAAAGGATGATGGCCATGGAAGTCAAGGATTTTCTCGAAAAGGTACAAAACAAGCTTATTGTGTCATGTCAAGCGTTGCCGGATACGCCACTAGATAAGCCAGAGATCATTAGCGCTATTGCCAAGTCAGTAGAGCTGGCTGGAGCTGTAGGATTGCGGGCAAATGGAGTCAATGACATACGGGCTATCCGACAAAACTCTTCTCTGCCCATTATAGGGATACAGAAGACGTGCCGTCGTGATGCCATTTATATTACTCCCCGGTATGAGCACGCCGTTCAGTTGTATGAAGCGGGGGCAAGTATCATTGCACTGCAGGCGACGAATCCTCGGACTGGCGATTGTACGGGGCTGAAACCCTTGATTGATGGGATTCATACCGAACTTGGCCTGGGAGTGATCGCTGATGTTTCCACCTTGGCAGAAGCCCAGGAGGCCATGGCCTTAGGGGCGGACATGGTAGCAACCACCCTATCAGGATATACACCCCACAGTAGGCAGTTGGAGGGACCGGATCTTGAATTGGTAAGGGAAATTGCGGCAAAAAGCATTCCCGTCATAGCAGAGGGTAGGTATCACACTCCGGAGCAAGTGGTGAGGGCGCTGGAATATGGTGCAATATCTGTTGTTGTCGGCACGATGATAACCATGCCAGATCGGATCACACATTATTTCATAGATCACATTAATAGGCAGCTAGGGCATGAGGATGTCTAGGAGGTGATAGTGGAGACTTTGTTTGCATAGGTATTGTCGTTTTGAAGATTAGCTACCTAGAGATCTAAGGAGGCAGTGAAATGAGAGGCAAGCTACGGCTAATTCTGACCACTATGTTATGTCTTTTGGTGTTTTCCTCGGTAGGAACTGCGCAAACAGTGATAACATACTGGACCCATACTCATCCGCCCATGGTTGATCTCAACTATGAGTTGGTCAAGGAGTTTGAGGCTCTCAATCCAGATATAAAAGTGGAATACACGGTTATCCCCAACAACCATTTTTTTGCCAAAGTACTCACCTCTATGGGTACCGGCACTGGGCCTGATGTCATGAACATGAGCAGTTCACAGATCCCAGCGTATCTTGAATCTGGTGTGGTTGAACCAGTGATGCCAGAGGCTTTTGGCTTCGCTAACCAAGCAGAACTTGAAGATGCATGGCTATCTGGGGCTTTTGATGGAGCAAAACATGGAGATATCATTTATGGCATCCCCAGCGAGTTCAATATTACGAGCTTGGTTATGAACAAGGCTCATATGGAAGCTGCTGGGTTGGATCCTAGCAAGGCACCCACGACGTGGGAAGAAGTATTGGAATATGGCGAGAAGTTGACAGTTCGTCGTGGGAATCAGATCCAGAGAAGGGGCTTTGACTTCTTCTATGTCCCGAACTTCTACTGGGTTGACTATGGAATGTTGCTGGGACAGCTGGGGGGCTCGTACTTGAACGGTGAGCAGACCGAAGCTGTGGTAAACAATGAAATCGGCGTTCAAGCACTTCAATTCTGGTACGATCTAGTTTACGATAGGAAAATAGCTGGGCCTCAGCTCAGCGCTATGGATTCTACGAATATCATGACTGACTATATCCAGGAGACAGTCTCGATGTCACTAGCTTTCCCATGGAGCATTGGACTACTAGAAGATACCCCGGTTTGGAAAGATTCCCTAATCGTCCCATTACCCCAGATGAATCCCGATCAGCCTGTGAGCCTTGCCTGGGCCTACTACTGGATGGTAAACAAGGATACTGAGCATTCGGAGGCAGCTTGGAGGTTTGTGGATTTCCTGGCTTCTCAACCTGAACGTTGGCTCAATGATGTTAGCTTTGTGCAGCCCCGTAAAGGCTGGTCAGACTCTGTGGAAGCTCAGGGCTTTCCATTCCTGGATGTTTGGCTAAGCGACATGAACTATGCATGGTTTGGTGATAGGACCCCTCAATGGTCTGAGATCTCCAGCATAGTGCGGATGGCCATTGAACGGTCGATAATGAATGGTGTTGACCCGCAGGTGTCACTGGATCAAGCTAAACAGGAAATAGACGCTATCTACAAGTGATAAGTTAAAATGGTTACGAGTAGGCTGATGCCTGCCAAGGGCAGCAAGTCAGCCTACTCGATAATCTGTCTGGAGGAGCTAAAATGTTGTCCAGAAACAGACAGCCCTCATTCAAAAGGAAGGAAGCCTGGGCAGGTTTTCTCTTTGCTGTACCAGCTATGACGTTGTTTCTGCTGTTTGCTGTATACCCCATCGGTCGCACTTTGTATCTGAGCTTTTTTGACTATAATATGTTGGTCAAACCCCAATTCATCGGATGGGGGAATTACCAGGCCCTCCTGGGTGATACTCTATTTTGGCAATCGGTACGGGCGACGCTCTTCTATCTGTTGGCTACTTACGTACCGGCGATTATTTTGGCTTTGGCTCTGGCTGTAGCACTGAACAGGGAGTTCAAATTGAGAAGCGTTTTTCGGAGCTTGTATTTCACTCCTGTAGTGATGTCTATGGTAGTGGTATCAGTTATCTGGAAACTTCTATTTAACTATCGAGGGCTATTTAATGAGTTGCTATCCCATGTAGATATTGGGCCGATTACCTGGCTTACCAGCTCAAAGTATGCGCCATGGGCGCTAGCAATCATGTCCATCTGGAAGGTTTTTGGGTACTACATGGTGATCTATCTTGCTGGTTTGCAGGGGATTCCCACAGAGATTAGGGAGGCCGCCCATATCGATGGGGCCAATAGCTGGCAGACCTTTAAGAACATTACGTTGCCCCTCATAAGACCCATCACGGTGTTTGTGATTACCATGTCAGTTTTGACCGGGATGCAGGAATTTACAGCACAGTACGTGATGACAGGTGGAGGACCTTCGGGAGCTACTCGGGTGTTGGCTTTGATGATCTACGAAACAGGTTTCAACTTCATGCGCATGGGCAAAGCCTCAGCGATATCGGTCTTACTCTTTATCGTATTACTAAGTGCTGCTTTTTGCCAGCGTCAATGGCTTGGGCTTAATGACTATTAACACAGGTGGTGCCAAGATGAGAAAGCGAATCGTTGATCTACTATTATTTTGCCTCCTGGCCATTGGCGCCATAGTAATAGCGCTGCCGTTCTTTTACGCAATATCCACGTCTTTGAAACAGAATTACCAGGTGTTTTCCATACCCATGAGATGGATCCCAGACCCTGTCGTATGGGAGAACTACGTCGTTCCTTTTCAACAGCGCCCAATCGCACGCTATTTCCTAAATAGTGCGTTGGTATCGTCCACGATTACGTTTCTCAACGTGATCACTTGTACTATGGCGGGATACAGTTTCGCCAAATTCAACTATATTGGGCGGGACGGGATGTTTCTGGCAGTATTGGCCACATTGATGGTGCCTGTTCAGGTAATTGTCATACCCCTTTTTGTATTGGTTAAGTCATTGGGATGGTTGAACAGCTACGCCGGTTTGATTGTACCGTCAGCTACTAGTGCTTTTGGCATTTTCCTCATGAGGCAATACTTCCAGACTATACCCAGCGAACTGATGGAGGCCGCTAGGATTGATGGATGTGGGGAATGGCGCATATTTCGCCAGATTATCCTACCTTTAGTCAAGCCCGCTATTTCGGCTTTGGTGATTTTCATCTTCATGCATAACTGGAACAACTTTCTCTGGCCGTTGCTGGTGATCACCCAGGATAGCATGATGACTCTTCCGTTGGGTATTGCCTCATTTGAGAGCACTTATTCAACGAATTATCCCCATTTAATGGCAGTATCTTTGGCCTCCACTGCGCCGGTTTTGCTGGTTTTCCTCGTGCTCCAGAAGCAGTTCATTCAAGGGATGGCTCTTTCTGGACTCAAGCAATAGGGGCGGCCTAAAAGGATTGGTGGGTGGCTAGCCCAGCCTTCAAGTTGCCAAGCAAGTCAGGGTCTATGCCGCCCAGATGTTTATCTACTGCTAGGAGGGCGGCTCCTGCTACGGGAGGCAAGGCTGGAGGCATCATCTGGTACTGATAATCCGCATCTAGCATCTCCAGGTATTCCTGGAGGGGTGTCAAGATCACGTTGCCGCTATTGAACACACCGCCAACGGGAGACCAGGGAATTACACGGGAGGGCCACCTAAGCTTGCGGGCAGTCCCCAGAATTTTGCAGGCCAGCATCCGGGCTGAGCTACGAAATAGCTCTACGGCAGGACGATCTCCCAGGGAAGCTAGGTGAGCAAGTCTTCTAGTCACCGCTGCTAGACTGGGGCGGCCAATATCTCCAGCATAGAACGCCTTAGTCAGTAGCTCTATGGGAATGGCGGGGAACTCCTCTTGGAAGGCAGTCACGAATGACTCGATGGGCTGGTTTACATCAATGCTGTGAAGTGTCATTTTCAAAGCATCTCTAGCGACGCCAAAGCCCCCTCCTTCATCGCCAAACACGTAACCCCATCCGCCGGCCCTAGCTACTTCTCGCCAATGATTTACTCCTAAGGCTATGGACCCACTCCCGGCAATCATTACTATGCCAGGGTTACATTCTAAGGCACCAGCCCAAGCAATGATGCCGTCATTGTCAACGGTGAGGTGCTCACTTGAGAAGATCTCATGGCATACCTCTCGCACCGCTAGTTCCAGCGGCCCTCCAGCGACCACCCCAGATAATCCTAGAAAGACAGAGCGAAAGTCCAGTTGCCCATGGGGTAGAGCATTTTCCACGGCCGATGATAGGGTGGAAGCGAGCTTATCTTTGCCACCGGGGGCCAGTACGAAGTCGATCTTGTCTGCTTTGCCGATGCCCAAGATATTGCCACTACTATCTATGACCATGCATCTAGTCCCACTCTGACCTCCATCGATACCGACAAATAGATCCTGCTGTGTAGCCACACGGATGCTCCTTTCGGGCTTTCAAGGGTCCAACTGATAGTGTTTGCATTGGCTTGGGATGGCTGGAGGTACTGCCATTCCCTGGGTTTATCTCGCTATGCGATCAATTCGACGGATAGACTTCAGAATCCTATGC